>VGFN01000199.1 GCA_016868875.1 Bacteroidota bacterium | reverse complement strand
AATGGCTTGTGGGAATCCTTCGGAGCAGGCCCGCACACGGAACTTCTGGATATGCTGGTGGATCGCTTGGGGAATAAGTGGATGCGAAACCGAAATGGAGGTTTGGTGGTCCTGGATGCCAGCAATGCACGGTATGTTACCGTCACCAACGCGGAGGGGAATGGAGGTTTACCGTCGAACCAAGTCATCAGCATGGCCCAAGACCGGGACGGTTCCGTATGGATAGGGACCTCCGAAGGTCCTGTGGTCTTCTACAACCCTTCTGCCGTCTTCCGTACTTCGTTCAACGCCACCCGCATCAAAATTCGTCAAGAACAATTTGTGGGCTATCTTCTTGGCACTGAGCTAATTCAATCGATTGTTACGGACGGAGCGAACCGTAAATGGTTTGGGACAGCCAACGGGCTTTGGCTATTTAACCCGGAATGCACGGAGCTCATTCAGCATTTTACCATGGCTAATGCTCCTTTGCCTTCCAACTCGATCTTGGCTTTGGCGATCGAACCTTCAAGCGGGGAAGTCCTGGTCGGCACCGACAAAGGATTGATGGGCTTTCGAAGTACCTCTACCCAGGGAGTGGATCAGCAGGGGCAGGTGCAGGTTTTTCCTAATCCTGTTGAGCCTAGTTTTGAGGGTTTCTTGTCGGTGCGTGGTCTGGTCACCGATGCCTGGATTAAGATAACCGATGCATCCGGGGCATTGGTTTATCAAACCAAAGCCGATGGCGGTCAGGTTACCTGGAATCTTCAAGATCCCTCCGGGCGCAGGGTTCGAAGCGGGGTCTATTTGATTCATGCCGTTGGCTTCGATTCCTTCGATTTATCCGCGCAAACCGTTGTGGCCAAAGCAGTGGTCATTACCGGGCAACACTAAAGAGCATCGTCGTGGTCAAGGCCGAAGGCTTGGTATTGCGCGTCGTACCGTACAAGGATAGGCAGTACATGCTGTACCTGTGGACCCGTGAAGGCGGACCGCAGTCTTATTCGGTGTATGCTTCTCGATCAAGCCAAGGAATGTTATCGGCAGGGCAATTACGACCCATGCAGCGCTTGGAAATTGTCTCCACGGGAGCCGTATCGGCTCAGGTTCATCGAGTACGAGAAATGTCCATTCATCCCGCATCCATTCGGGATCTGCAAGGGGAGCAAATCGCAGCGTTCTCTTTGTTGGCCGAGTGGTTGGCTTCGGTGTTGGCCGAAGGTCAAAAGGAAGAGGCTTATTTCGACGAGTTTTGTGATTTGTTGCCGATTGCAATGAGCCCCAACCTTTGTTTGATAGGCCTGGCCGCTTTGCTCGCTGGTTTGAGTCGGCATTTGGGATTTGCCCCCAGCACCGAAAACTACAAGAGCGGGCAGGTGCTTCATGGTCAAAGCGGCCGCTGGATAGACCATGCTCCCGAAAATGCACGCGAAGATTCGTGGTGCATGCATCCTTTGAGCAGTCGCCTTTATTGCAGATTGTTGGATCGTATGGGGGAAAGAAGTCCTTCCTGGAACTTGGAGGATCAAGTTCATATCCA
>VGFN01000198.1 GCA_016868875.1 Bacteroidota bacterium | reverse complement strand
TCACCGGGCCTAAGAGGTAAATTTTATCCCCGGCTTGTTTGAAGTCCAAGGTTTGTTGATGCGTAAGATCGTCAAGCAGACCCAGCATGCCAATCACAGGGGATGGCATCACCGGTCCTTCGTAAGACGATTGGTTGTAGAAGCTCACGTTGCCACCGGTGACTGGGGTATTGAAGGCCCTACAGGCCATGCCCATTCCTTCAATGGCTTTGACGAATTGCCAATATACCTGCGGGTTGTACGGGTTACCAAAATTAAGGCAATTGGTGACGGCCAAGGGCTTGGCTCCAGAGCAAACAATGTTACGAGCCGCTTCGGCCACCGCGATGGCAGCTCCCCGTTGCGGATCGGCATGGACATACCTGGAATTGCAGTCCACGGTGAGGGCCAAAGCCTTTCCGTTTTCTTTGACCCACACCAAGGAGGCATCGGAGGGATTCCGGGTACCCAGGTGGGCCGTGCCAATCGTATCGTCGTATTGTTTGGCCACCCATTCTTTGGAGCAAAGGTTGGGGTGTGCACTCAAATGCTCCAATATCGGTAACATTTCTTCTACTGAATGGGATGGGACCGGGATCCGCTTAGGATCAAAAGCGGCAATCTCTTGTAAATAATCCGGTTCGCTATAATTCCTGCTGTAAACGGGAGCACCCCCGCCCAAGACCAGGCTATCGGCAGGCACTTTGGCAATGAGTTGCTCCTCCATGTAGAATTCCAGGTGCTCGCCTTCGATCACTTCCCCAATTTGTTCGCAGGGAATATCCCATTTGCGGAAGACTTCCAAGACTTCATGCCCTCGGCCACTATGCGCCACGACCAGCATCCTCTCTTGGGATTCCGATAAGAGCAATTCCCAACCCTGCATACGGGCTTGACGCATGGGCACTCGTTCCAGTTGGATGCGCATGCCGGCTTGGCCTTTGGCCGACATTTCGGAAGTGGAACAGATGATCCCCGCAGCACCCATATCCTGCATGCCTACGACAGCCCCCGTCTGAATCAGCTCGAGGGTTGCTTCCAGCAAGAGCTTTTCCTGGAAGGGGTCCCCGACTTGCACCGAGGGGAGGTCTTCCGCGGCATTTTCGCCCAAATCCTTGGAGGCGAATGCCGCTCCATGGATACCGTCCTTGCCGGTCCTGGAACCTACAATGAAAACCGGATTACCAGGGCCCTCGGATATGGCTTTGACCGTTTCGCCGTGGCGAACAATCCCCGCGCTCATGGCATTCACCAACGGGTTGACCTGAAAACAATCGTCAAAAAATACTTCGCCACCCACCGTCGGGATCCCAAAAGCATTGCCGTAATCGCCAATTCCACGCACGATGCCCCGCATGAGCCAGTGGGTCTTGGGATGTTCCGCCTTCCCGAAGCGGAGGCTGTTGAGTTGAGCAACAGGCCTTGCGCCCATGGTGAAGATATCTCGGTTGATCCCCCCAACTCCGGTTGCCGCTCCTTGGTAGGGCTCGATCGCGGAGGGATGGTTATGGGACTCAATTTTGAAGGCACAGGCAAGGCCATCGCCAATATCCACCAAGCCCGCATTTTCTTCGCCCGCTT
>VGFN01000197.1 GCA_016868875.1 Bacteroidota bacterium | reverse complement strand
GGGACATGCATCTGCCTCTCCAAGCCGCCATGGGCTATTGGGTCGAAAATGCAGGGAAATCAGGCTTTGGCTTGGAGGGAATCTATGAACCGCTCTCCAGGTGGAGGGTGATGGGCGTCGCAGATTCTATGCAAGACCGCTGGACCCTCAAAGTGGGGGGTTATCGGGTGGCCAAACCTTCGGGGAACCGGGCCACTGACCAGTTCATTTACCGTTCTGGGTTAAGGTTCAGCCCGGGCGGTCTTCGACTTCGGGATCGTTCCATCCACGAAATGGCCGTGTATGCAGGGATTGGGGTTCCCCTTCGCCGTTCGGCATCCGTACTCAATTTGGGGTTAGAGCTGGGTCGATGGGGGAGGTTGGACCAAGGCCTGGTTCAGGAGGATTTTGTGCGGGTTAACCTCACTTTAAATCTCAATGACCGATGGTTTATTCGTAGGGTCTACGATTAATTTCGCCTTTCCTTAAATCACCTACCTTCAAGGAATTGTATTTAATAAATCTATAATTAATCATGTCCATGTTCGATTCGTGCAGCATTCTTTTACCCCTCCAAGCAAGGATCCGTTCTTTGCTGCTTAGCGCCTTCTTCATCGTTTGGATGGTCTTCAACATTTGGCAACCGGGGATTGCTCAAGCCCAGGCCGATTGCTCTAAGAAATGGGGGGTTGATAGCATCGAAACCATCAAGAATATTTCCTTGTACCGGGAGTTTTTCAAGCAAAAGAATTTTGCCGCTGCCCTTGAGCCATGGAGGTATGTTTTCCTCCAAGCTCCCTGCTCCAGGGAGCAGACCCATATTGACGGAATCGCTATGTTCAAAGATGCCTTGAAGGCTCAGAAGGACTCTACGCTTCGAACAACGATTTTGGACACATTATTGATGATTTATGATGCGAGGGCCAAGTTTTTCCCGAAAAGCGCCTCCAATGCCTTAGGTCGCAAAGCGGTGGACATGCTCGACTATATTCCGGGTCAGAATCGCCGCATCCGCGAAGCCTTTGAAGCTGCGGTCGCCGTGGGCGGGAAAGCAACGGAGCCTTTCATCCTTGGCTATTATTTCAAGGTCGGGATCAAAGATTTCAAAGCAGGGGTTATCGATCAGGCGGCTATTTTCAGCCTTTACAATCAATTGGCCGGAATTGCGGATGCGAATTTGGCCAGAACCGATTTGGATTCCACCAAGCGCCAGCGATTTGTCGAAAACAAGGCGGCCCTGGATGCAGACCTGTCCATCTCCGTGATCGAAAATTGCGAACAAATTCTCACTGCCTTTGAAAGTAAATTCAACGAAGGCACTGTGGACAAGGTCCTTAGGGATTTGATTTATACCCAACTTCGGCTCAAGAATTGCAAGGAGTCTGCGTTCTATGAGAAGGTTGCGATCAGCAAACAAAGCGATGATCCAAGCCCTATGTTAGGCATTGAATTGGCACGGCGCTTCCACAAATCCGGTCGTAACAAAGAGGCAGATCAATATTATCAAAATGCACTGAGCTTGGTGACCGATGACTCCATCAAGGCCCAATACACTTACGATTACGCCGCCTTGTTCAGCGAGGACAAGCAATTTTCCAAGGCCAGGGATCTGGCACAGCAGGCCCATGCCT
>VGFN01000196.1 GCA_016868875.1 Bacteroidota bacterium | reverse complement strand
TCGCTTAGAGGGGTTCCCTTGAACGGACCACCCAGCGAGTACATGAAAGATCAATGCGCCTTTGCTTACCGAAATTCGGTGTTCAAACAACAGATGAAAGGAAAGATGGTGATAACCCGGGTGCGTTATCGCTTGAATACAGAGCCTCATCCACGGCTTGCCTACAAGGAATTGAAAGCGTTTTTTGACCCCACAGGCCAGAATGGCGGCCGCGGCTTGAAACCGGATCATATTGCTGATAAAGTGGCGGAGATTAGACGGGCCAAATTACCAGATCCTGCGGTTTTGGGGAATGCAGGCAGCTTCTTCAAGAATCCTGTGCTGCATGGAGATGACGCGGATACTTTCAGATCGAATTTTCCAAACGCCCCGCTTTTTGAGGTGCACGGGGAGGATCGAAATTGGAAAGCCTCTGCGGCGTGGTTAATAGAGCAATGCGGGTGGAAAGGCCATCGAAGAGGGTCGGTAGGCGTATCGCCGGGGCATGCCTTGGTTTTGGTGCATTACGGAGGCGGTCAAGGGGAAGATCTGTGGACGCTTGCCGAGGACATTATGCGCTCGGTTCACGATGAATTTGGAATTACCCTGGAGCCTGAAGTCAATATCGTCAACCCCTGAATGCTTACCACGATAGGCCTTCGCGGTCAATGTTGACCGTCCATCCAAGGGGCAAGGGGTTGTTCACGGGCCCATGGCCAAAGGATAGCCCGGCAATGCAGGGAATACCCAAGGACCGGGTTCGTTCGACGGCGATGGAACAGGGGTCTTTGCCGAAGGGGATCGTGTTGTCGCGCATTTCCGTAAAATCACCGATCAAGATGGCTTTGAGTCTGTTCAGATAGCCACTGCGTTGCAAGGCTAACCACATACGGTCCAGGTGGTAGAGGTATTCGTCCAGGTCTTCCACGATCAGAATCGCATCGTTGGAGTCGGGCAGCGAACAGGAGCCCAGGAGACTGTACAGCACGGACAAATTACCTCCGATGAGTTTGCCCTCGAGTGGCCATAAAGCTGACGCGGAATGCTTGGACAGGATTTTGGGTTCAAAAGGATAAAAGTTCCGCGGTGGGTCGTTTGGCTTAGGCTCCATCAGCCCACCTTCCATGATCTTGAGGGTATGCTCCCAGTCCAGGTTGGGTCGTCCATGTTCGGCATTGATACCTTCCATGGGCATGGAGGTATCAAATTGAAAAGGCATTGGGCCATGCAGCGTAACAATGCCGGTGGTTGCATGGGCATGGTTGAGGACGGCGGTAGCATCGCTGTAACCGCATAACCACTTGGGGTTTTCTTGCAGAACCTTCCATTGAATGCGATCCAATAAAAGTGCCGCACCGTAACCGCCTCTCGCAAAGAAAATCGCCCGTATTTCCGGATTGCTCAAGGCTTCTTGTAAATCATGCGCACGCAACGCATCGCTTCCGCCAAATTGTTGCTCCCTGACCCCAATGCTAGCACCGTATAACACCTGATAACCACGATTTTGCATCCATCCTGTCCATGACTCTAATTCTGCGTGGTCAACCGCCCTAGATGGGGCGATGACCATGATTTTGTCTCCGGTACGGAGGGCAGGAGGCAGGATCGCAGGAAGGACGCTGTTCATCACGGAGTTTGCTGCC
>VGFN01000195.1 GCA_016868875.1 Bacteroidota bacterium | reverse complement strand
GGTCTGGACTCGGATGCTTTGCATTCTCCCAACGAGCATTACGGGGTCTTTAATTATTTCAAAGGAATCGAAACGATTCCCTCTTTCTTTGCGCATTATGCGCGCTTGCAGGCAGAGTCTTGATCTCTTTTTCCAATTTTGATTGATGGAGAGCTAGATCTTTTCCGACGCACTATTTTTTTTGTTATGAAAATTGAGCAGTATATTCAATGGGCGCTGCAAGAGGATTTGGGTAACGGTGACCATACCACCAAGGCCTGCATACCACCACAACAAAGAGGTTCTGCGCATTTGTTGGTGAAGGCGGAAGGGGTCTTGGCTGGAATGTCCACGGCCCTGCAGGTATTCACCAAGGTTGATCCTCATCTCGAAGTCAAGACGATGCACCATGACGGCGACCGTATCCAAGCGGGTGATATCATCCTGGAGGTTACGGGTTCGGTGGCTTCCATATTGCAGGCGGAGCGGCTCTTTCTGAATATCCTGCAGCGCATGAGTGGAATTGCGACAAGGACACGACTTTGGTCGGATAAGATAGCCCATACGAATTGCCGTTTATTGGACACTCGCAAAACCACTCCCCTGCACCGCGTCATAGAGAAGGAAGCCGTGCGATGCGGTGGCGGTGTGAACCACCGAATGGGCTTATACGATGCGATTTTGGTTAAGGACAATCATGTGGATGCCTGCGGTGGTATCCGCGAAGCCTTGGCAGCGGTTCGGCAATACCTTTCCTGCGAAAACCTTCAACTACCTGTGATCGTGGAGGTGCGCAGTTTGGAAGAATTGGATACGCTGCTGAAGGCCGGACCTGTGGACCGTGTTTTACTTGATAATTTTTCGGTACCTCGCTTGACGGAGGCCTTGGCCATGCTGAGAAATTTCGGCAAAGAAGGCTTGAAGCCAACCTTGATGACCGAAGCAAGTGGGAATATTCGTTGGGATAATTTGGTGGCCTACGCGGAGACCGGGGTCGATTTTCTTTCCATTGGCGCCTTGACCCATAGCGTCGAGGCCCTGGACTTAAGCCTCAAAATTTCCAAAATCCAAGCTCCATAAAGGTCAAGCATCAGATTTCAATACCCTTAGGAGGTTTCGTTCAATTTGCTGGCCAAGCTATTACGGTATAGCGAAGCAAAATGTTCGATACCGGGGAATTTCTGACCGTTCAAGACGATGGAACCTTCGGTTACGGTACCCAGGGCGAAGTAAGGAAGACCAAGGCCGGCTAAACATTGCTCAAAGGCGTGTTGTTCGTAAGGATCGATGCTCACCAAGGCACGGCTTTGGCCTTCACCAAACCAAAAGGCATCCTGACGGATGTTTTCCATCGAGTTTACCTCAAATCCCAAGTGGCGGTGCTGCGCGGATTCAAGTAAGCTGATCCAAACCCCTCCATCCGAGACATCGTGCATGGACAAAACCAAATGTTGACGAGTCAAAGCATGAAGGCCTTCGTGAAGGGCCAGTTCGGCCTGCATATCCAGCGAAGGGCAGGGACTCAATTTGACTTGATGGTAAGAATAAAGGTATTGGGAAGAACCAAGATCTTCGCTCACCGGGCCTAAGAGGTAAATTTTATCCCCGGCTTGTTTGAAGTCCAAGGTTTGTTGATGCGTAAGATCGTCAAGCAGACCCAGCATGCCAATCACAGGGGATGGCATCACCGGTCCTTCGTAAGA
>VGFN01000194.1 GCA_016868875.1 Bacteroidota bacterium | reverse complement strand
CCAACGCTCAAAATTTATTTTTGGATTACCAAAGGAAGAAATCGGGTCTTTAGTTTACCAGAAATCTTGGGTAGGGTCTGCTCCTGCGGTTTTGAAATTATACGGTATTACGAGAAAGAAGGTCACACCTTCGTTCAAGCCAAGAAGATTGGAAACCCTGCTTATAATGCTAACCCAACGTACGGTTTACTGATTAAGTTAAACCGCATAGGAAAAGGCAAAAGGAAATTTGTGGTTTACAAGTTTAGGACCATGCATCCCTTTGCGGAATATATACAGTCCTACATGTTTGATAATAATAATCTAAAAGACGGAGGTAAGATCGACAATGATTTTAGGGTGACCTCGTACGGTAGGGTTATGCGAAAATTATGGCTAGACGAATTGCCCATGATCTGGAATATGTTAAAGGGCGATATGAAATTGGTGGGTGTACGCCCTTTGAGTGAACATTTTTTTGGACTTTATCCGGAGGATATGCAGGAACTCCGAACCCAGACTAAGCCAGGGCTGGTTCCCCCCTTTTATGCCGACATGCCTGTGACGTTGGATGGGGTGATCGCCTCTGAAAGGAAATACCTACAGGCCTATCTTAAGCGACCCATTGCAACCGATTGGAAGTATTTCTGGGCTGCCTTTTACAATATCGTCATCAAAAGGGTCCGAAGTAATTAGGTTCCATTTTGAATCGAATTTTATCCCAAGGGTATAGATGAATAACAAGGCCTCTTCGGTGTTTAGTCGTTGGTACATGGTGCGTTCCAAGCCCTATGGCTTTGTTTGGGAAATAGCCTTATTTATGGCCATTACCTATGGATTTCACCTCTTTTACAGAGCCTTCAGCTCCACGATTAACGCGTCTGGCATAATGATGGGCTTAAATGATTTCTTTATTGAAACAGCCTTTCATCAAGTTCAATGGATTTACGAGAGTATATTGAATCTCTCGATTACCGTTGAGCCGAACAATATCATACGATTTGTGAACCAGGAAGCAATTGCAATTAATACGGGTTGTTCGGGGACCAAGCAGTTTTTGCAGGTTTTGGTCCTGTTTGTACTCTATCCAGGGCCTTGGATCAAAAAAACTTGGTTTATCCCTACCGCTCTTTTGGCTATTCATGTTGTCAATGTGCTAAGGATTTCTATGTTGGGTTTTTGGCGTGCGGAATCGTGGCCGTATTGGCAGTGGTTCCATGATTGGCCTATGCGCGTGGTTTTTTATTTGGTGATTTTTGGATTTTGGTATTGGTGGAACGAAAAATTGAGTCGGCCCGCCCTCGATCCAAAACCGGTAATTACCCCGGATTAACTCATCTTCATCTCTCAATTAAACTATATAACCTATGTCCCTCCGCAAAGCCCTGATTACCGGTATCACCGGTCAAGACGGTTCCTACCTGGCCGAATACCTGCTGGGTAAAGGTTACGAGGTCCACGGCATCAAGCGCCGTTCCTCGCTCATCAATACCGAACGCATCGACCACCTTTACCGGGATCGCCACGACGGGAATGGGCCGGATTCCTCGGGTCAACCCGGCTTCCGTTTGCATTACGGGGACCTGACCGACAGCACCAACCTGATTCGTTTGGTGCAGGAAATTCAGCCGGACGAGATTTACAATTTGGCGGCGATGAGCCATGTCAAGGTCAGCTTTGATATGCCGGAATACACCGCCAACGCGGACGGCATCGGGACCCTGCGTTTTT
>VGFN01000193.1 GCA_016868875.1 Bacteroidota bacterium | reverse complement strand
GCCAATGCCTACGATATGGTGTTGAACGGCACAGAAATTGGCGGAGGCTCCATTCGTATACACGACAAAAGCCTGCAGGCCCGATTGTTCGAACTCCTTGGTTTTGAGGCCGACGACGCCCAAGCCAAGTTCGGTTTTTTGCTCAAAGCTTTTGAATACGGTGCACCACCGCATGGGGGCATTGCCTTTGGTTTCGATCGGCTCTGCGCTTTGTTTGGAGGCCAGGAAAGTATCCGGGATTTTATTGCCTTCCCCAAAAACAACGCCGGTCGAGATGTGATGATTGATGCCCCATCGGGCATCGACCCCATTCAGCGCAAAGAGCTGGGGCTTCCGTAAAAAGCGCGCACTCGTTCGAGGTCATCGGGATTATCCACCCCCGATGGCAGAGGCTCGAGCAGTCGGAGCATGTGGATCGGGATTCCGTGGTGCAAAAAGCGCAACTGCTCGAGTTTTTCGGATTCTTCGGAAGGAGCCGGCTGCAGACGTGTAAATTCCAAAAGCCGGGCAGGTCGATAGGCATAGAGGCCTGCATGCAGGAATCGCTCGGCGGGTCGATCGGAATCCGAGCGTTGAACCGGAATGGCCGCCCGCGAAAAATAGAGGGCACGGTCTTGGGCGTCCAGGACCACCTTGACCCGGTCCGGGTTATGGGCGCTTTCGTTTTCGGGCCATGGGCAACAAGCCGAAGCCACCTGAACCGCAGGGTCTTGGAACAATGCCACCAGGCCATCCAAAGCCGAGGCCGGGACCAGGGGCTCATCACCCTGAATGTTGACCACAACATCGTAACGGTTGCTTAGGGAAAGGGATTGTAAGGCTTCGGTCAGGCGATCGCTGCCGCTGCAGTGATCGGGAGATGAAAGAACCGCCGAACCTCCGTGGTATTGGACGGCCTTCAGAATTTCCGTGGAATCCGTAACAACGATAACTTCATCAAAACACGAAGCGCGACGAACAGCCTCCAGGGTGCGAACGATCAGGGGCTTCCCACCCAGGTCGGCGAGCATTTTGCGAGGGAGTCGGGAAGACTCCAAACGCGCAGGGATGAGGGCGATGGCGTTCATCAGGATTTAGACGGGGGATTGGAGATCTATGAACATCCGGGTATGCAGAAGGCCCACTTCCATAAGGGGTTCGTGGTAGGTCTGGTAATCCAGCCTTTGGTAGAAACCCACGGCTTGGGGCCGGGCATGCAAAAAAACAAGGCGGGCCTTGAGCTGATCACGAAGCCAATTCTGGGAATGAAGAACCAATGCACGGCCCAATCCGAGGCCTTGGTAGCTGGGTTTAACGGCCACTTGGCGCATTTGGTAGGCTTCTTCCATGGAATAACGCTCGGGAAGAACTGAAGTCGTGGAGGCAGGCCGCAGGACCAAACAGGCCAAGACCTCGCCTTCTTCGCTAAATCCCGCCCAATGCACCGAGTCCTGTTCGTAATCCAAATCGTTCAAGTTAAAATGCAAACCCAGAGGCTCCCGTAACATATCGTAACGAAGAGCCACGGTGAGGGCGTAGGCGGCACTCCCCCAGGCTACCTTTTGGAAATTAAGTTTTGGAACCATCTTCGTGTACAGTCACCATGGTGCGCGTGGGGAAGGCAAAATCAGTTTCATGCTCATCCACAATGCGATAAATCTCGAAATTCACCACCTCTCTCACCTGAAGGTATTCGTCATAATCCGACGTTTTGACCAAATAAATGATTTGAAGATCAAGGGAACTTTCGCCATAGCCAAAAAAAGT
>VGFN01000192.1 GCA_016868875.1 Bacteroidota bacterium | reverse complement strand
CTGCCCCTAAACGTCGACACCCTACGGTATCTACGGGTGGAGACCCTCGATGAGGTGATGGCCCTGCAAACAAGACAAGGACTTCCCCGCTTTGCGGGTATTTACCTCCAAGCCAATGCTCCTGAAGCCGCCACCGACTACGAGCTCTGGCAGGAAATTATCGATCGAATTTGCTTATAAAAATCTTCCCCTTACGTAGTGTATAGGCAGGTTTTCCGCCATATAGCGTGATTCGTAGGTGGTGAGGACGGATAGGGCGTCTTGTTCGGAAGGACTGCGCTGAGCAAGATGTTCCGGGGAGTGAACATCTCGAATACAGCGCTCGATCAGAAGGCCTTCGGCCTGCCACGCTTCCACGGTGTATTCGAACAGGGATATGTTATCCGTCTTGAGGTGAATGCAGCCGTCCGGGTTAAGGATATTGCGGTAGCGACGTAGAAAAGCCGGGGAGCTTAGTCGTTTTTTTTCACGACTTTCCCGCGGTTGGGGATCGGGAAAGGTGATCCAAATCTCGTTGACTTCGCCACTTTCAAAATAAGCTTCAATTTGTTCCAAGCGGGTACGCAAGAAGCCTGCATTGTTTAGTTGTTTGCTTTCCAAGAGTTTGGCACCATGCCACATTCGGGCTCCCTTGATATCAGCACCGATCCACCAACCATCCTTGAACTTCTCGGCCATGCCCACAGTCCATAAGCCGGTTCCACAGCCCAATTCGAGGGTGAGCTTGTGCGGAACATCAGGACCATCATGGGATTCGGGCGGGGGGGAGGATGGGTGAATGGAGGAATCCAGGGGGGTAATGGGGCAGGCAAGCATCGTGCGCCATCGACCTGCGCTGTGTTCGGGATGTTCCCAAACCCGGGGCATCGCCGCCATTTCCGCAAAATGTGCCAGCTTGCGCCTACCCACCGCTCAACGGTTTTTGCAGAATGCGGGCGTACAAGCGAACGGTGTTTTCGAGGCCCAGGTACAGGGCATCAGAAACCAAGGCATGACCAATGGAGACTTCGTGCAGCCAGGGAATATGCTGATGCAGCGCGCCCAAATTGGCGAGGTTCAAATCGTGTCCTGCATTGACCAACAGCCCCAAATCGGTGGCAACGCGTGCTGTATCCACATAAGGGCTCAGCAATTCCGAGGCTGGTACCGAGCCTCCATAATGTTTCGCATAGGACTCCGTATAGAGTTCCACCGCATCAAACCCAAGTTGGGCGGCCCTTTGGGCATGGACAGGGGATGGATCAATGAAGGCGGAAACCCGAATACCGACTGCCTTGAATTGTTCAACCAAGGGCGCAAGGCGCTCGGCGTGCATCGCAAGATCCCAACCGTGATCCGAGGTTAATTGGGCAGGCTCATCCGGCACCAAGGTGACTTGTTGGGGCCTGATTTCCAGCACCAAGTCCATGAAGGAAGGTTCGTAAGGATTCCCTTCGATGTTGAGTTCGGATTGCAGGCGACTTTTGAGCAATCGAACATCGTGGTATCGAATATGACGGGCATCCGGTCGTGGATGAACGGTGATCCCATCAGCCCCGAAACGCTCGCAATCCAAAGCAACGGCCAAAGGATCGGGGACATTCCCGCCACGGCTGTTGCGAAGGAGGGCGATTTTGTTAATGTTGACGCTAAGCCTGGTCAAAGCGAGAAGCTCTCACCGCAGGCACAGGATCGGGCGGCGTTCGGGTTATTGAAATGAAATCCTTTGCCATTGAGCCCGTCACTGAAATCCAGTTCGGTGCCGAT
>VGFN01000191.1 GCA_016868875.1 Bacteroidota bacterium | reverse complement strand
ATTGAATGGCCTACTTAGCCTTTTTGCGTCGATTGTTTGCGGCTTTTATGGGCCTATCCCTGCTTGGGGTCTGCTTGTTGGTCACCAAGCCCGTGGGATGGAAGGAATTGCAGCCACAAGGGCTCTCATCCAAAGGTGCTTCCAACGATAAGGAAGCCGACCAAGAGGCCAGTGTATCCCCTGCCTTGCAACCCTGGTACCATCTTACCCCTCAAACCCATGTCGCAAATTCGTCGCAGGACGAATCGACAACGGGTTCCGATAACGCCCATTTCTTGTCCATTCATTCAGGTGGTCCATTCATAGACGGGGTTTGGTGGTCTCCGAAATCCATCTCCATCCCCAGGGCCTTATTGGCTGTATGGGGTTGCTTGCTCACAACGGCCCTACCAACCCGAGCCCCGTAGGGGGTTACAGCAATTAGCTCTGCAAAGTGTTTGAGGGCATACTTTGCAAAAAAATAGCCCCGTTTTTTCTTTAATCTTAACAATAAATATTTATGAAAGCCAAAGGTGCTGTGCGGTGGTTTGCCGCTTTGTTTGCGTTGATTTGTTTGTATCAACTGAGTTTCACTTGGATTGCCTCCAACGTGGAAGGCGATGCCAAACGTTTTGCCAAAGGAGACGAATCCTTGGAAAGACGCTACCTGGATTCGATCGCTGAGAAAGAGGTCTTCAATTTCTTGTGGCTTAAGGAATTCACCTATGCCGAGGTTCGTGATCAGAAACTAAATCTGGGGCTTGACCTTCAAGGCGGTATGAATGTAGTGATGGAAGTGGATGTCGTTGATGTTATTCGGGCTTTGAGTAACCAGAGCAAAGATCCGGCCTTCAACAAAGCCCTTGAATTGGCCACCAGCAGGCAGGCCTCCTCGCAATCGGATTATGTTTCACTTTTCGTTCAAGCCTACAAAGAACAAGCCCCTAATGCCCGCTTGGCTGGCATCTTTGCAACGCGCGAAAACCAAGGTCGAATTGATTTCAATACCTCCGATGAAGAGGTAATCGCCGTGATCCGTGCCGAGGCAGAAAGCGCCATTGATCGCTCTTTCAATATTTTGAGAACTCGTATTGATAAATTCGGTGTTACATCCCCCAATATTCAGCGCCAACAAGGATCCGGAAGAATTAACATTGAATTGCCTGGTGTTGAAAATCCGGACCGTGTACGCAAACTCTTGCAGGGTACAGCAAAGCTTGAATTTTGGGAAACTTTCGAAGCGGCGGAAGTCCTCGATAGGGTGGCGGAAATCAATAAATTCTTGGCTGCCGAATCCAAGCTTAAAGGGAAGGCGGCAACAGATAGCTCATCCAATCCAGGGGATACTGCCATTGCATCGGCGGATACATCATCTGCTGAGAATGCGCTGTTAAGTGATCTTGCCAAGTCCGATACTTTGATGGCCGGCGACACCTCGGAAGCAGGACTGGCCAGGACCAGGCAAGAAAATCCCTTGTTTGCCATCCTGATGCCTGCGGTTTACCAAGACAAAGACGGGAGTTCCAAGGTATCCCAAGGTCCCATCGTAGGAACATCGGCTGCGCGCGATACGGCTGCCGTCAACGCCATCATGGCCAGACCCGAGGTGAAAAATTTCCTGCCAAGAAACATGAAGATGTTGTGGACGGTTAAAGGACGTGGGGAGGGTAATCGTTTCTTTGATTTGGTGGCCCTCAAAAAGCGTGGAAATGAGGATCAAGCCGGGTTGGAGGGGGATGTGGTGACCGATGCCAGAGAATCCATCGATCCCTTTGGTAAAGTGGAAGTTTCCATGACCATGA
>VGFN01000190.1 GCA_016868875.1 Bacteroidota bacterium | reverse complement strand
GTATAGGGTACCGTTTGGAAATTCAAGATGCGCTTCATGTCCTCGTTGGGGTCCATCAGAATTCGGTAAGGCCAACGAACCCCTTTGATATAGGATTTGACTTTGGCTGAGTTTCTAGCGTCGTCGATGCTGACCGCGAGAATCTCCAAGCCATAGTCCTTGGCCCAGTCTTCGTGGAGGTCCAGATAATTGGTGAGCTCCTTTTTGCAGGGGGTGCACCAGGTCGCCCAAAAGCTCAACAAAACCGGCTTTCCTTGGCCAATGACATCGCTAAGCCGCATGGGGTTGCCCTCCACGTCTTTCAAGACCACCGCGGCAAGTCGCTCATCCACCGGCAGGGTAGGGGTGCCTGCCGTCAATTGGGCAGCCCCCAAGAGCAACCATAGCCAAACAAGGCGGAATTCAAGAACGTATTTCATCATTGCAAGAGGCTTAGGATTCAAATCAACCAAAGATATGCTTGGAATTTAGGCTTATTTTGTGCCTTGCTACATAGGACCGATGAAAAAACCAACGAATCCATCAAGCCTGAGCCTCCATCCCAAGGCTCACATTCAAGGCATAGGCTTGGGCACCCAAGCGCTGTGCAGAGGCATGGCCTTGGCTTGGATTGCTTTCCTTTTCATGACCCTCCCGGCAAGGGCCCAGAACGAGGGCGGCACCGTTAGCGGAGATCTGGAATTGTTCCAAAATATGTTTTTTCTGGACTCCACCATTTTATCCGATCCTATTCCCCCTCAATACTATCAGCAACTTAGTTCGACGGACGGCTGGATGAATTTGAATTATCGTCAAGGCAGTTTGGCCGCAGGGATTCGTTTTGACCTTTTTCTCAATTCCGGCCTTCGCAATCCTTATGTGGTGCGCAACCAGCAGGGCATCGGGTTTTGGTACATCAGCCATCAAGTCCAACGGCTGACCCTGAGGGTAGGGAATTTCTACGAACAATTTGGGAACGGTATCACCTTCCGGGCCTACGAGGGTCGGGGACAAAACCTGGATTACGCCATGTTCGGCTTGTCAGGCCAATTCAAGATCAACGATCGATGGCAAATCAAGGGATTCACGGGCAAACAAAAAGTGCTTTTTGACACCTATGCCCCGGTGATCAAAGGGCTGTGTTTACAGGGTTCGATGAAATCCGAACGCTTGGGTTTGAACTACGCTCCCGGGTTCTCCATGGTCAACCGCACCTTGGATGCCAATTCCATGCAGAATGTGGTAGGGAGCATCGAAAACCTGGAGCCCTCCAAGCGTTTTGTGCCCAAATACAATGCCTATGTGGGGTCTTTTTTTCAAAATGTGCAATGGAGCGGATGGGATCTTAACACCGAATGGGCCTTCAAAAGCAGGGAGGCTGTTTTGGATCGGAACGGCATTTTGGAAAACAGTTCTGGACTTGTACTGTACACGGATTTGGGATATTCCACCGACGGATTTGGGATCAACATACAGCATAAGCACACCGATCATTTTGACTTTAGAGTCTCCCCGCTCGAGATCCTCAACGAAGGCCTAATCAACTACATCCCACCCGGGGCCCGCATGAATACCTACCGGTTAACATCTCGTTATGCCCCTGCCACCCAATTGGTTGGAGAGGATGCCCTGCAGATCGAGACGGTGTTCAGCCCATCGCGTAATACCCAAATTCAAGTCAATGCCAGCCATGTGCAAGGGCCTGACCAGGAATTGTATTACCAAGAATGGTACGCAGAAGCCAAACACAAATTCAACAAACAAATTACCCTGAGCGGTGGCTTGCAGCGAGTGATCTACAACCAGCAGCT
>VGFN01000189.1 GCA_016868875.1 Bacteroidota bacterium | reverse complement strand
TGATCTCGGAAATTTATCCGCGTCCACTGCACACCGATTACCCCTGGGTTGAATGTTGCAACCTATCCCAACTCGTCCTTGATCGAAGCCGCCTTTGGCTGTTCCGCACCGGACAAGAAGGGGAAGTCCTGGAAGGTAACCCCTTGGGCCAGGAGTTAGAACCCTGGTTCCCCGGACAATGCCTCCTGCTAAGCCGTAACAAAGATTTTCTGAGGCTCGAGGGCCTTCGCCACTGCAGGTCAAATGGCATCGATTCCTTGAGGCAGAACCCAGTCGTCCTAAGCTTGCCCGCTTTGCCTAGAACGGGAGCCTGGTTATCCCTTCAGGATCATCAAGGTCGTACCTTGGACCGGGTGGCCTACCATGATTCTTGCTACCATCCTTGGGCCGGGAACATCGAGGGCAAATCCCTGCAGCGATGGCCGTACGACAGGCCCTATACCGGCCAAGGTATACCTTCCACCCGTTGGATCAGTTCTTCCACCCAAGAACGCGCATCACCGGGTTGCTTTTCCACTGGAAACAATCCTGGACTCGCGCCCCATGAAACTGCCTCCAAAAGAGGGCGCAACAGCCCTGTTGCCTTGACCTTGTCCAAAGAAATTCTTGTTCCCAATGCATTGGATGGGATTCGTATAGGCCTCCGTTTCCAGGATCCCACGATCAACAACCGTGCAAGGGTTAACCTTCGAGTCATGGACCTTTTCGGTGGAATAATAACACATATTAGCCAAGACGAATGGGCTGATCCTGACAGCGCCTGGTACTGGGATGGAAGAACGGGGCCTGCCTCTAAGCGACCAATGGGGATGATGGTACAGGACGGGGCATACCCCGTGGTTCTCGAATGGCAAAATGCTGAAGGACAATCCGGTTGGGACCTCGCCGAAATCCATGTCCTGCGATCACCTTGAGCTTGGTCTCGCTAGGGCTTGGTGATCTTGATGGAAGTCAGCGATTGAATGCCCAAGAGAACCTGCTGCAAAAGTTCGTGATTCAGAGTGTAAATCATTTGCTTACCCTCTCTGCGGGAAACAACCAAGCGACTCTTCCTCAAAACCGATAATTGCTGGGATGCCACCGATTGGCTTATCCTCAATTTGAAATAAATCTGGGTGACGGTTAAGGACTCATTCTGCTCCAAAAGCCGAATAATCCCCAGCCTCATAGGATGGTGTAGGGCATGGCATAGCTCATAGGCCGCATTGAAATTAACCTCTTGGAGTTGCTTGTACATGGCTGAACAGAATGGGGACGAAGTTACATTTCATTTCGAAAATTAGCGACCCTGCAGCGAAGGGCTGTAAAAATCCTTGTGATAATCCACCCGGAAATCTGCAGGAGACATTGTCTGACCCAAGGCGAAACTGCGCAGGGCCAAGCCCGACCATGATGCAGCGGTGCACTGCCAATCGCTCACAAAATCGGCGTCCTGCCAACGCTCGATTTGTTGGCTCTCGACCAACAAATTTCTCCACTTAGTAACCCCATCTCCTACCAAGGCTACCCGATGACCGGCCCAAGCCGAGAATGCGTCTTGATCCAAAACCAAGGCCGAACCCGGGGCAAGGACCTCCAAGGTTCCGTTAGTCCATCCGTAAACCCCGCAGAAAACTTCCATGCGTCGGGCATCCATCATCGGTATCACCGTGGAACACCGAGAGCTCATGGACGAATTCTGATGCCACCAACCCCAAGCCATGGCCTCCAGCGTGGATACCCCCAGCATCGGTATATTCCAAGGCAAGGCAATCCCCTGCGCCAACCCTGCACCGATTCTCAAGCCGGTGTA
>VGFN01000188.1 GCA_016868875.1 Bacteroidota bacterium | reverse complement strand
ATATTGCCAACACCATCGCCTCCCTGCTGGACCTCACCAAAAATAAAATTCAACGCGAACAAGCGGAGAAGTCTTTTCAAATTGTTCAAACACAATACGAATCCAAGAAGGCCTGGATAGAGCGTTTGAACGATTCCTTGAATTTCTTTCGTTCCCAAGGCATTTTTGATTATGATTTGCAGACGGATCATCTCACAGAGCTGCAAGTACAATCCTCGTCAGCCAAAGCGGAGGCTCAAGGTAAATTGAATATCCTTCGGCAATTAAAAGTCTCTGAAAGCGACACCGCGATTATCAACAACATGGCCCGCCTAAAGGGCAGTGAGGCCTCGCTCCTGGATTTGAATCGCCAACTGAAAAGCCTCGAACGCTACGGCGGGGCCTACAATTCCGTCAAAGAACAGCTCGAAAAAGAAAACGAAGAATTGGTCAAAATCAGAATGCGTTACGATCGTTCAAGGGTGGACCTCGAAGAAGTCTTGCCGGTCAAATTCCTGGTAAATTCAGCGAGACCCGCCGAAAAGAAGGTGTACCCTATTCGATGGCTGGTGGTGGTTTTGTCCGGCACAGGATCCTTGCTTCTTGCCGCTTTGTCCATGGTTATTCTGCAGAATATTCGGGCGTATCGCAGTTGATCCTTCCTTGCTATCGTTGAAGAATTCGGATTCAGGCCTTTTGCATAATTCGGGAAAGACCCCGCTGCTCATCACGGCCATCGTGGGCGTTGTTTGGGCTTTGGCTTTGGCCGTAGGCCTGTATGCTGAACAATGGTGGGTTTTGCTATTGCCCTTTGGGTTAGGGTTGGTTGTGCTTGTGGTGTACCGAATGGATTGGGCACTCTACGCTTTGTCCATGCTCACTCCCCTCAGCATTCTGATTGACGACCCTTCCCTGGGTTTTGCCATTCAAATACCCACGGACCCTTTGATGATTCTGATCAGCGGGGCCTTGCTTGCACGTTGGATGCTCCTTGAACCCCCTTCATCGGTGATTCTACGAAACCCCATCACGGTATGCATCCTTTTGTGGATGTTGTGGATGATCTACATCATTCCAGCCTCTTCACAACCCTTGGTTTCGTTCAAATTTGTCCTTTCCAATGCGTGGAAAATCATCCCTTGCTATTTCGGATCCATCATGCTTTTTCGGGTAGGCGATCGTGCTCTGCGCTTCTGGTGGCTCTATCTCTTACCCCTCACCTTTGTGGCCCTATGGAGCCTGTGGCACCATGCAGAGGATGGATTTACCAAAGAAGCGAGCTACTGGGCATCGGAACCCTTTGTAATCAATCATGGAATTTATGGGGCGATGCTGGGCTTCTTGATCCCCTTGGTGACCTTGCACCTCGTTCGTCCCCAGGCCTTCCTCCGCCTGGTCTGGATTCGACCGCTCCTTTTGGCTCTGCTTGTGGTCTTGGTCATCGCGGTGATCATGAGTTATACCCGAGCGGCCTGGGTAAGCCTTGTGGCGGCCCTTGCTTTTTATGTATTGTTACGACTTAAGATTCAGTTTCGATGGTTGATGTTGCTGGCGATTATCGCCAGTACCCTGATCGCCTTGAACAGCGGCCCACTGCTCATGTACCTGATGCGGAACAAAACCGATTCGCAAGATCGCCTTGACAAACATTTGGAATCCATCTCCAACGTGCGCAGCGATGCCTCCAATCTCGAAAGGCTCAACCGTTGGGCTTCCGGATTACGGATGTTTTCGGAAAGGCCATGGCTGGGATGGGGACCCGGAACCTACATGATGGAATACGCCCCCTTCCAAAATCCCTACGAAAAAACCATTATAAGCACCAACAATGC
>VGFN01000187.1 GCA_016868875.1 Bacteroidota bacterium | reverse complement strand
TTTGTGCCCCCCACGGCAACAAGGTATACGGCATCACCTCGGTATTGACCCAGGCCTTCTTTGAGGCCGAGTATCTTTTTACGGTCAACGAGGGCGCCTTTTTTCCTCCGCCCAAAGTCAAGTCCGGAGTTTTGCGTCTCCGAAACCGTTGGAGTCCGCCTCCTTGCGATCACCGTTTGTTGTTTCGCGTGGTCAAGGCCGCGTTCAATCAACGACGCAAAATGTTATCCAATGCCTTGAGCCAAGTTTTACCGGAAGGCTTTGAGGACCGAATGAAGATTCTTCATCTACGTGCCGAGCAACTTCCTATTCAAGCCTTTGTGGAACTTACCTTGGCCGTCCAAGAAGCGCTTTCACTGGAAGGGTCAATACTAACAAAGTCATGAATTTTCAGCGTGTTATAATTCTGGACGAGGTTCATCCTTGCCTCGCAAGTCATTTGCTCGAAACCGGCTCCTTTGAAATTTTGGATTATGCTAAGGCCGGGCCTGAAGAAATTATCCAAAGACTTGCTTCAACCGAAAATCCGGTGCATGGCTTGGTCGTGCGCTCCAAGCTCAAACTGGACGCCCAGATTCTAAACGGCGCCAAGACATTGCAGTGGATCGCGCGGGCAGGATCGGGGCAGGATGGGATTGATGTTGAATTTGCCCAACGGAAGAACATCACCTTGATTCACGCCTCCGAAGGCAATCGCCTGGCCGTTGCCGAACATGTGACGGCGATGATTTTGGCTTGGCTCAACCGCCTGATCTCGGGGCATCAACAAATCCACGAGGGAATTTGGGACCGGGAGGGAAATCGAGGCGTCCAGTTGGCCGGTACCACCATCGGGCTCATCGGTTATGGTCATAACGGGTCCCAAACCGCACGAATCCTGGCGGCCTTGGGCTGCAAGGTCTTGGTCTACGACAAATACCGAAGCGATTACATCCCTGACGATTCCGGGCTGATCCTAGAATCCACCATGGACCAAATCTACCAAGAGGCGCAGATCCTTACTCTGCATATTCCTCTGGCCGAGGATACCCGAAACTTGGTGGATTGGGACTTCTTGGCTCGATTTCGTCGGTTGCGGCTCTTGGTCAATGCCGCCAGAGGACCCATCGTTTCTTTGCCAGACCTAGTCCTTGCCCTTGATCGCAACCTCCTGGAGGGAGCCTGCCTGGATACCTTGCCCATCGAAGACCCCCAAGCCTGGAACCAGGAAACCATGAGCAGCATCTTGGCCCATCCTCGTCTCCTCCTCAGCCCCCACGTGGCGGGTTGGACCGTTGAATCCTACCGGGGGATTTCGGAGGTCCTGGCCCAAAAGATCCTGGCCCACCTGGAGGAACAAGGCCCCGTCTAAAACCCTGAGCGCAGACCCCTGCCCTGGCTTCCATAATTTTACCGTAAATTCGTCGTATGCCCGAAGCCCAACGCAACGTTCTCAAAACCAAAGTGCATGACGCCGATGTTTTGGCTTTCATAGAATCCTTTGCCAGCACCGACCAAAAACGCCAGGACAGCTTGGACCTGATTGCCCTGATGTCCAAGGTGAGCGGATACCCTCCCAAAATATGGGGTGCCAGCATGATCGGTTTTGGCGCCTATCATTACAAATCCGAAAAGAGCCGTCAGGAAGGGGATTGGTTCCTGGTAGGATTTTCGCCCCGTAAGGCCGCCATATCCCTCTAGGTTTACACAGATTCCCCGGAGCATGCGGATCTTTTGGAAGGATTGGGTAAATTCAAAGCCGCCAAAGCCTGCTTGTACATCCAAAAATTGGCCGATATTGACCAAGCGGTTTTGACCAAGCTTATGAAAACTACGATT
>VGFN01000186.1 GCA_016868875.1 Bacteroidota bacterium | reverse complement strand
AAATACCTGTATCTGTACCCTGGATCACGGTTTACCTTGTTTAATCGATGGGGTCAAACGGTATTTCATTCCGATGATTACCAAAACGACTGGGATGCACCAGGCCTTGAAGCAGGGAATTATTATTATTTACTCAAGGTAAATGATGATGGTAACGATGTTTCGTATACGGGGACAATTCGAGTGATTCGATAGGAATTTCCCTTAGATTTTAGTTTTGGGCTTGGAGAGCTGGTAACGCTCAATCTTGTTGTACAGGTGCGATCGTTGTATGCCGATGCTTTCAGCGGTTTTGGCAATGTTCCACTGATGTTCTTTGAGTTTAAGCTCTACAAAAATCTTTTCGGTGAGTTCCTTGAATCGCTGAAAATTATTTTCCTCCAAGGTTGAAATAAGGGAGTGATGTTCAGCTTGTTTATGGTGCTCTATCAAATCCTCTTGGTAACCTTCTGACATGATGGGTTGTATATATTGCTGAACGTCTTTACGGGTAATGTTGGGGCCAGCAAGGATAGCAAGGCGTTCAACCGCGTTTTTGAGTTCACGCAAATTACCCGTCCACGGCAGAGCCTGCAAGGCGCGAAGGGCGTCCGGTTCAAAATGCAGGGATGAAAGCTGGTATTGTTTGCAAATTCGGTTGAGATAAATACCCGCGAGCATAGGGATATCTTCGCGGCGCTGTTGAAGAGAAGGCAAATGAACGAGGATTACACTGAGCAGGTGGTACAAATCCAACCTGAATTTACCTTCATCAATGAGTTGAACGAAATCCTTTTGGCTTCCGGCCAGGATTCGAACCCCGTGACGAGTTGAGCCTCCTTGGTTTTTGGAGGATTCCAATAGGCGAACCAAGGTCAACTGTGCCGGGCCAGGCAAATCCGCAATTTCATCCAGGAATAAGGTGCCCCCCAGTGCTTGGTTATAATAGCCTTTGGGCAAGAGGGTATCTCCCGAAGGGTCACTTTGGCCAAATAGTTTTAGTTCTAAATTATCTGCTGGGACCGTAGCACAGTTCAAGGAAACGAATGGACCGTGATTTCGGGGGCTAAGGCGATGGATGAATCGGGCAATCCATTCTTTGCCAGTACCTGCTTGCCCACTTATTAAGATACGAACATCTGTTGGGGCTACCCTTTGCAAGGTTTCTTTGAGGCTAATAAGGGCGGGGGATTGTCCTTGAAGTTCTACAGGATCCAGATCATCCTGGGTCCACGTGATGGCTTCTTGCTTAAGTGCACGGATTTGAAGGGCATTCCGAATGGTGATCAGCAGCCTGTCCAAATCCAATGGTTTGGTGATGAAATCGAAGGCCCCAAGTTTGGTGGCTTCGACAGCGGTCTGCACATTCCCATGAGCTGATATCATGATAATCGGCATATGTGCGTAATGCCTGGCACAATGGGAAAGCAATTCAATGCCATCCATGTGGGGCATTTTGATATCGGACAGGACCAAGTCGAATTCATGGTCTCCAAGGATTTGAAGAGCCTGTAGACCGTCGCCGGCCAATTCTACGTCAAAACCTTCGCTCTCAAGGATATCCTTGAGGCTATCCCTGATGGTGGCCTCGTCGTCAACAACAAGAATCCTCATAAACATTGTCTAATTTACTATACAAGGTTAGAGAATTTGTTTAAAACTGAAATTATCAGCTGAAAATGGATAGAAATTAACAAAAAAAGGTTGCGCTATAAGCCAGATTCTGTATGCCTTGCGGCATTTCCACCATTTATCTAAGCGGCCTACCCCCCGGGAACGCGCGAGCAGCGCTGCCCCGGTATACACGGCCTTGCAACCCAGGAGGTTTACCCCAAACCG
>VGFN01000185.1 GCA_016868875.1 Bacteroidota bacterium | reverse complement strand
CCCTCGTTACGGTGACTTGGAGGTGTATCCCAATCCGGCGGCTGAAGGTTTTACCATCCGCTGGCCGTCCACCATTACGGAACCCCAAAGTCTTCAGTTAACCGATGTGCAGGGCCGGATCGTGGAGTTCATGCAGACCCAACACGACGGGCAATACCAATGGGTGCATTGCCCTTCGTGGCCAGCCCAGGTGGGACCGGGGGTTTACATCATCCGCGGGCCCCAAGGCCGCAGTGCTCGCTTGGTGAGGCCTTAATCGGAACCTTACGGGCCAGATGGGGCCTATTGTTTAGTACCCGTCGTTTTGGGTGAGGTTCGGGTTGGCGATCAGGTCAGACAAGGGCAAGGGATAGACCTTGAACTTGGTGTTGATGGCTTGACCGGCCACAGGGCCACCTTTGTAAGGCCAGAGGTAATCGCCTTCAATGAAACGATTGAAGCGAATTAAATCGGTGCGGCGCAAACCCTCCCATAACAGTTCCCGACCTCTTTCGTCGCAGAGTTGGTTGAGGGTGGGTAAGGAGCTGATGTTGTTGGAATTGTTACCGTAGGCCCTTTGTTGAATGCGGTTGTAGTATTCAATGGCATTGGCTGATGAACCGGCACCCCCACGCACGATCGCTTCGGTGTACATCAAATAAACATCAGCCAAACGGAACATGGGGAAATCAATGTCCATGAAGTTTCGCTGAGGGTCGTTGCCATATCCCCCGCTGCGGGTTTTGTTACAAAACTTAGAAACCAGAACACCTTTGTTAAATTCAACCCAATCCGACGCAATGGTCATCGAGGGCGTCATTCCAATGGTATCCAAAAGGAATTTGCGGGAGTCGCTGCTATCGGCCGGGAACCAGTTCCAGACTTGGGGGGTGGCACGGTTACCAGCCCAGCCACCGTCCGTGCCCCGCTTCTCCTTGTAGGCAGCGGTAGGTGCTGAGGGCGTGGAACTCTTGACCAAGAACGTGGTACCGCCGTAATTCTGTGAGCGGAGTCCGTCAAAATTGATAGCAAAAATGATTTCGTTGGTGGCCAAATGGTTATCGGCCAAAAACAGGTTGGCGTATTGAGGTTCCAGAGAATAACCGGCGTCGACAACCTTTTGGCAATAATTTGCACAGTCGGTGAAACGCGGGGTTCCGGTATAAACTTCCGCGTTCAGGTACAAACGGGCGAGCAGGGCCCATGCCGCAGCCTGATCCACCCGGCCGTATTGGTTGGAACGAGGGGCGGGGAGGAGATTTTCGAGGTCCTTGAGCTCGGACTCGATGTAATTGAACAGCTCCACCCGCGATGCTTGTTTGGGTATTCCGGAGCCGGGGCGCTGGTCCTCCTTGATCAAAGGAACTTTGCCAAAAAGATCCACGGCATGATAGTAACTCAAAGCTCTCATGAAACGGGCCTCCGCTTTGTAGCCTTGAATGGTGGTTTTCTCTGCCGCTGAGAAGGCTTTGTCTGCTAACCATTCATCGGAACAATGGTAGATGAACTCGTTGCAGAGTGGAACCTGATAAAATATCCGGGCATACATCATGTTCACGAAGGAACTCTGGGAATTCCAATCGGCTTCGTTCAAATCCCGAATGGAGGCATCGTTGGCCCAGGCGCAGATGGCTTCTTCGGTAGGTAATTCCTGTAGATTCCAGAGAACACGGAGGTACTGCGAAAAGCCTTCATCTCCGGAGATATCCCCTTGACCTGCAGGCCCTTGATTGCCGGTGAGCGAAAGACCCCCGTAGATCTTGGCGAGGACCATGGTGTAGTTATCGGTTTTGTTACGGCAAGTGTCGCAGGGCGCATAGACCGTTGCGCTGTTTAGACCGTATT
>VGFN01000184.1 GCA_016868875.1 Bacteroidota bacterium | reverse complement strand
AACGCACCCGGGTTATCACCATCTTTCCTTTCATCTGTTGTTTGAACACCGAATTTCGGTAAGCAAAGGCGCATTGATCTTTCATGTACTCGCTGGGTGGTCCGTTCAAGGGAACCCCTCTAAGCGACTCAAAGACATCCCCTTGCTCCACCCCGTAGGCCCCAACGTTCTGAATAGGCGCTGCCCCTACCGAACCGGGAATCAAGGCTAAATTCTCCAAACCCCACCATCCCCTCTCTACCGTATAACGGACCAATTCATGCCAAGAAACTCCCGCCCCTGCTTCTACCAGCATTTGACCATGATCCAGAATCGAATGCTGAATTCCTCCAAAAGCCAAGCGAATCAAAGCCCCTGGATAGTTGCCACAAAACAGCACATTGCTTCCACCCCCCAAAAACATAAAATGACCGCCGCTCAATTCATCAGCGGTTTCTATGGCTCTTGGCAAGTCGTCTTCTTCTGCAACCTCCAACCAATATTTGGCCCGAACCTCCAAACCAAAGGTATTGTATGCCTTAAAATCAAAATTTTTGAAAATTTTCACTGCACTAATTTAAGGGAACCTTGAACGAATACAAGAAGGGCAGCGCTGATGAATCCTTACTGAATTTGATCATAAAAAAAGTCGCCCCATGATGGAGCGACTTTTCTTGATCGGAAAGAAGATATGCCAATTAATGACGTACAATCACACGCTGTCTCTTGGAGCCTGCATCCGATAGAACATCCAAATAATAAGTTCCGTTTGGAACCGAAGCAAGGTCCAAAGTGAAGCGGGCCGACTGACCGTTCGCTTCGGTAACATCACTACGAACCAAGCGTCCCGTCATATCGAAGAGGGAAGTTTGGACTTTGCCCAAATCACGCACTGCACTCAATTTGATGTTCAACAGGTCTGCAGTAGGGTTAGGATAAGCAATCGCCGCAAATTCGTTAAGGTCCGCAACCGAAGCCCCGGGAACCCGAGGTACACGACCGAAGTTCAAGCTGTTACGAATTGCATTCCCGTTATTAAACCAATCGGTTGACCTGAACAAAACAGAGGCAAACCAAGGCATGGTCACGGTCTGATCATCAAGCAGAGATATATGATTTGCGCCATTGTTTGAAAACAAATGGGCTACCAACCAATAATCCCCGGGAGGAACAACACGATCCTGAGGTGATCCCCCAAGAGTTGCCGGGAAGGGAACCGTCACACGACCCCTGGAGACATCTTGAGCAGAAAGTGTGTACAAATCAGTTTCGAGAACAACTGCGGCTTGACCCCCAGGAAGACCCGTGGTAGCATCGGAGGTTTCCAAAGTGAAGAAGATCAAACCCCCTGCCTGTGAGCCGTTGGTACCCGTTGCCATGAGTGCAGTGGCGGAGGTCACGGTATCGGTGTTGACCAATTCGCAAATATTGGCGATTTTGAGATCATAAACCGAAGGAGGATTTCCCATGAAATTCCTCGTACCGAAAATTAAGGAGGTTGGAGGCCTGCTTACACTTACTGACATCAAGGAATCGGTGAGTTCAAACTGCCTGGACGCTGTATTGTTGGCTGTTGAATCCAAGCTAACCGAATCAAAGGCTAAACTATAATTCACCCTGGTGAATTTATAAAGGGTTGGCATGTAGGCAGTACTGATGGTCAACAAGGTATCTGTGAAGGGATCTAATGCAGGGAGGGCCAAGGAATTTCCCGTAAAGAGCGGGGTATTGGGAGCTGTGGTGTCAATGACCGAAACCTGCAATTGTACATTGTTACGCGTGGTTGTTCCAATGTTCTTTACCCTTGCTTGAAAGTACAAAAATGTTTTGTTGGAGTCTGGGATAATTCCGTATTCAA
>VGFN01000183.1 GCA_016868875.1 Bacteroidota bacterium | reverse complement strand
AGGATGAGCAGGACCATCCCAACATATTGGGCAGCCATCAGGAACTTTTCGCTTAGTGGACGACCTGTGATCATTTCTACCAACAAAAAGACCACATGACCTCCATCCAGGGCGGGGATCGGTAGCAAATTCATGATCGCCAATACCATGGAGAGCAAGGCGGTGGTGGTCCAAAAACGCTGCCAATCCCAGATTCCACCGTACATTTTTTTGGCAATGGCGATAGGGCCGCCCAATGATTTTTCGACGGGGACTTCCCCCCGGAAGATCATCCCAAAGCCTTTGAGGTTATCCGATATCGTCTTCCATCCCATGCGTGCCCCAGCGGGCAATGCGGCCAAAACGGAGTAACGAACGGTTTGGGTGGGGATTTGTTCCATGGCTGGGTAGAAACCGATGGTGCCTTGTTGACTGACCTTGACCGGAACATCGACAGGGCCAGCATCTGATCTTCGAAGGCTAAGGGTACAAATTCTGGACTTGTTGGCTTTGAGAATTTTCTGAACTTCATCGAAATACATGATTCCCTGACCATTGATGGCTACGATGGAATCTCCATCTTGAACACCGGCCTTCTGGGCAGGCATGCCCGCAGCAACTTCACCGACCGCAAAGCGCATCCTTGGGGTTAGGAACAAACCCTTGTCTTGTTCCAAGAATTGACGAAAAAAGTCCCCGGGGAGTTTGAGCTCCAAGGTCCGTGAGTCTCTTGAAATTTCCAGCTTTACCTCGGATTGCAGTAGATAATCCGTGGAGTACAAGTCTTCGAGGTATTGAACCGGTTTGCCGTTGACCGAGATAATTCGGTCACCCGCCCTAAGGCCCAAGTCTTCGGCAAAAGTGGTGGTGGCAAGGCCATGCGGCAAGCTCTGCATGGGCGTTTTCTGTTCACCCCAATACCACAAGATCATGGCAAACAAGAAGATACCCAAGATGGCATTGATCGTAACCCCTCCGATCATCACAATGAGGCGCTGCCAAGCAGGCTTGGAACGAAATTCATCGGGTTTGGGGGGAGCGGCCAATTGGTCCTTGTCCACCGATTCGTCCACCATCCCTGCAATTTTGACATAACCCCCGATGGGTAGCCAGCCCAAACCAAATTCGGTATCCCCTCGGCGAAACGAAAACAGCTTCTTACCCCATGCGTCCACAAAAACATAGAATTTATCAACCCTGATCCCGAAGATTCTGGCGGCATAATAATGCCCCCATTCGTGCAGAAGAACGAGGAGGCATAGGCCCAGAATGAGCTGTGTGGTCATGATCAGGATTTCCATAGAGGCGATTGCGATTGTTTGCCTCAAAAATAGCTTGAATTGCAAGCTCTGCCTCGTTAATCCATCTTAAGCGTAGGTTTGCATCATGTTGGATCGAGAGGCACTGTTGCACTTGATGGGCAAGATTTGGAACGCCTATGGGCTTCGTCTGGATCAGGCCTTTAGGGATGCCGGCGTTTCCCTCAATGCCGAGCAATTTCGCTTTTTGGATTTGGTCAGGGAGAGGCCAGGGCAATACCAAGAAATCTATTCGCGTGCTTTGGGTCGGGATCGTTCTAGCACCACTCGAATGGTCCAAAGCCTGCTTCGAAAGGGGTGGATTACCCGAATTCCCGCAAAAGAACTCCAGGACAGCCAAGAGCTCGATACCCGGATCAAGCGGATTTATTTGAGCGAAGAAGGTCAAAAAATGCTGGACCTTGTGGCCCAACCGGTTCGTTTGGCTTTGCTTCCTTTGTGGGAGAATTTGGCAGGAGAAGAAAGGGAAATGCTTGAACTATTACTCAAGCGTATATACAGTAATATCCTGTAATTAAGGAATTACCAATAATCTTTTGGAGTAGTTTCCGTATTGGGCTTCCAATTGGAC
>VGFN01000182.1 GCA_016868875.1 Bacteroidota bacterium | reverse complement strand
TACGATCCTATCAATGGACGGCAGGGGTACGAACCCGGGGGGGCTCCCAAAAGATGAAGATCATTTTGGCCAACCCTTCAAGAGGCGCCTTCGATACCATCCAAACCAATGCCCGCATGAAAGAGAGGGATTTACCTCTGTGGAATGGTCGAATTGCGCTGCCCCTCACCTACCGCAATTTATTGACTGGAGAAATTCGATCCAGCCTAGGGAATGCTGCCGTCTTCGCCTTGTATGCGGGGGATCATCCTTGGGCATCGGTCGAACGCTGCGGTCATCTTGAAATTCCAGGTGAACCCCTCCTGGAAATTTTCAGGTACAATACCGTGGAAGGGGGTCGCCAGATCCCTTGGGCGCGAGGCTTAGGCTACCGGCTGGTCCAAAACTCCAAAACGATTGCCCAAGCAACCGTGATAAACCGCGGAGAAGTTTGTATTTCCAGTAATTTAGATCCAGATCTTGAACATCGAATCGCCTCCTTGTTTTCAGTGATTTTGCTCATGCAAAATCTGGATTGATCCAGAGGGGACCTAGGTCATCCTAGCTTGATAGATTAATCCTTGGATGCCAAACGATACCGAAAACCCGAATACACCATGCGTTCAATGGCCGGCCCCCAAACCAAGGAAGCATCAAAGGTAGGAGCAAACGGCTGATCGGCCGAAAGAATTAAATTACGCTGCCGATAATCGCCCAAGTTCTCAACGCCCAAGTACCAGGAGGCCTTCTTGAAATTGCGGGTGACCTGGCCCATCACCACGGCATACCACGGTGAATACGGAGCGTTGGGTATTCTTTTGGGACCAAAGACCTGCACCGTTGCATCCCATTCCCATCGTTTTTTGGTGCGGTAGGACCAATTCATCATCGCACGATGCGCAGGGACCAAGGGTTTGAATCGTCGTTGCACGGTGTAGTCGTTTGAAGAATAGTCGCTTATGACCTCTTGAATTCGATAAGCCAAGCGGATTTCTTGCCTTTTGACAGGTTGCACTTGAAGCTCAATTTGTGCACTTCGGCTGTAGGAACGCCCGTCGAGGTTGTACAACCACAAAGCCCCGGGATTTCGATCGTAATCCACCAGGACCTGCTCGGTGAATTCATGATGCTGGAAATCCAAGTTGAGGCTGGCATTGCGGTAATTGAAGCGAAAATCATGACGTAAATGCAAGCCTGCATACCAAGACGATTCAGGATTCATGCCATAGGCCGAATTTTCGTTCGAATTGGACGGAGTCACCCTGGACGGAACCCGATGCAAAACCCGGGAACTCACCAAGGCACCATGGTTCTCCGCCCACAAGGAAGCCACTCGGAATCCTCGACCCATCCCTATACGCAATTGGTCCCTATCTGTAACATCATATTTCCAATGCAGCCTAGGGCTAAATTGTCCCCCGTACAGGTTATGGTAATCCCAACGGACCCCAACGACCCATTGTTGCCGATGCCGATCCAAGGTGAGTTCCCCAAAAATACCGGGGACCCACTCCGACCTGTGAAAGTTTTGACGAACATTGGCCCCAAAAGGCAGAGCTGCCGTATCCACCTCCTCGCGGTATTCATCGCTCATAACTTGAAAACCAACCCGGTAACGGTTACGGCTTTCTTTCCAAACATCCTGGTACAGGACCTGTCCCATGCCCGTTGTTTGCCTTCCCAGGTAGCTTCGGTACCCCATTCGATTGTCCAATTGGGTATTCCCCAAAGTCCACAACATTCCAATCGAACGGTATCGATGAGCAGGAAAAACATACCCGATTTTACCAAATATTTCGGCCTGATCCAAGCGGTTCGTTAAACCGTACACGCTATTCTGTTCCCAAAAAGAACGTTGATGATCATACCCCAATTGCCCCCCCATCCTTC
>VGFN01000181.1 GCA_016868875.1 Bacteroidota bacterium | reverse complement strand
TATTGCACCGTACGGAAGATTAAACGAAAAGGTATTGGGCTGCGGCTCATCGTAAGCCAGCCCGTTTTCTAAATCGGTCAATAATTTGCTGAAATACCTCCATTCCCACCCCGCATCCATCGGGGTCCCGCACAGGAGGATTCCTTTGCCCAGCTTCAAGGCAAGGTCCACGCTGCTCTTCAGGCGATGCGCCGAGTCCTTGCCCGGAATCAACAGATCCACCACCAATTCAATATCGTGCACCTTGTAGCGATCCACCTGCATCCGGGGTCGCAACTCCGTGACCTCCCCGTCTACCCTGACTTTGGTGAAACCATGTTTACGCCATTGTTCGAAGAGATCGCGGTAATGACCCTTGCGGCTGCGGACCAAAGGAGCCAATAGCATCAATTCCCGATGATGGTATTCGCTAACCAAGAGGTCCATGATCTGCTCCCTGCTGAACTGCTGCATCGCCTTGCCCGAAATCCATGAATGCGCCTGCCCAATGCGGGCATAGAGCAGCCTGAGGAAATCGTAGATTTCGGTCGTGGTACCCACCGTGGAGCGGGGATTGCGGGAAGTGGTCTTCTGCTCAATGGCGATCACCGGACTCAATCCATCGATACGATCCACCGCAGGACGCTCCAGCTTGCCCATGAATTGACGGGCATAAGCCGAAAAGGATTCCAAGTACCTACGCTGCCCTTCAGCATACAGGGTCGCAAAGGCCAAAGAGGATTTGCCGCTCCCGCTGGGCCCGGTAATCACCACCAAGGACTGGCGGGGTATCTCCAAGTCCAGAGACTGTAGATTATGTTCTGAAGCGCCCTCGATGCGAAGGAAATCCGCCTTCGGCGCAGCAGAGGCTATCACCGGGAAGGTCCTTTGGGGCTGGGCGCATGCAGCCCCCATTCCGAAACCGGGACCAAGGCCCATCGCGAGGCTTTCTGTGTAAATTCTGGGGTAGGCTTGCGCAGCGTATAGGTCTTGCGATCTTTGTTATGAAGATAGGGCTTGCGGATCCAGGGATTGAAAATTTTGAGTTGACGAAAGTCCATCCCCTGGCTGCGGGCATAGGCCGCCCAATTGGCAACCGGTTCTTGTATTGTCCATTCGGTGGTTTCGTAAGGTAGGTAAAGCTGAGCGGCTGTCAAATGAAACCCGTAGCGTTCGGGGTGTTTCATGATGGTCTTGATGGCGAGGATACGGGGCAAATACCGAGAGGTTTCGTTGTTCAGATGCAAGGCATGGTAAGAATCCTGGCCTTGGTACTGAGCCGCTTGCTGCAAACCCGAAGTGCCCATGTTGTAGGAGGCAGCCACCATGGACCAATTCCCAAACTGGGCATGGGATTTCTGAAGATAGCGGCAGGCCGCTTCGGTCGCCAACCATGGATCGTAACGCTGATCCACCTCTTCGTTGACTTGCAAACCATGTTGGCGGGCTGTTGCAGCCAAAAATTGCCAGAAACCCACCGCCTCTGCCGATGAAATTGCATTGGCTAAGCCGCTTTCAGCCACAGCCAAGTATTTGAAGTCATCGGGGATTCCCTTTTCTTTCAGAACCTTCTCAATCATCGGAAACCATCGGGAAGCCCTCTTCATGTACAGCAACATGGTAGCCTGCCCGTAGGCATTCTGTAACAATTCTCTTTCGACACGTTCCCTGAACTCAAAATCCCAAAGCGGGACTTTCTCCCCGGCGAAGGTCATTTCCTCAGGTACCGGAACCGCATATACGCGGTATTCATTCCAAAATTTCTCCCTATAAGCCTTTTCTTCCTCAGCCTTGAAGCCCGTCAACGATCCTCCAATAAGCAAGGCGACACCAATTATGCCCAGACCACCCACGACCCCAATGGTGAGCAATGCCCAAAAAGATTTTAAGTCGCGAA
>VGFN01000180.1 GCA_016868875.1 Bacteroidota bacterium | reverse complement strand
GTAGGGTGGGGGTCAATTGCAGGCTGATCTCTTCAGAGATTTTACGCGCGATGAGTAATTGGTGATAATAGGTGAGCCTCGAGGAGAAGTAATTTTTGCGGTCGGGTTGATCCCAGCGAAGCAAGGAAGCAATCCCACCGCTGACTAGGCTCACGGAGACGGGTCTCTCCACGGAGCCGGAGGATTGGCGGAGGATTTTGATTTTGAGGAAACCGTCGTAGGCTTTGCCCACGTTGGTCCGGCCGCCCCCCACCGTTAGCCATGGGGTGACCCCGTAATCAAGGCTCATGCGCATTCCGGCCTGGTCTAGCCCCCACAACTCGTACCAACCTCCGTTGATGGCGCCAAAGCGGTGCATGATTCGAAAATCAAGAACGCCCGCCGCCACGTTTTCGATGGAATGGGTGTTGATGATCCGGGTGGATTTGAAGGTATAGGCGGCGTAGTTCCGAACCGGGCCCTCTGGAGCCAAATCAGCAAGCAAATCGACTTCACCGTTGCGGTTACCCGTACTTTGGGCCCGTGCCGTAAAGGTCAAAGCCCATGAGTGAACAAGGAGGAAGATCTGCGCAATAACTAGATGCTTCATATACGTTGGTTTTGAAGAAAAAACGCCTAGTTGGTGTTAAGAAAAAAACGCTTAGTTGGTGGTGGACAGGCCTTGGTTTTGCCAGGCCTTGATTTTCTGGATGTTACAAGAGGACATGGGGCCGGAGGTTGGCATGGCCAACGGATCTCCTGCAGGTCGACTAATGCGGTCGATGATCTTGGTAATATTGGCTATGCGGGATGCATCGCTTTCCAAACTCAAGTTGCCTGAGGGTGAAGCATTGTTATGGCATCCTTGGCAATTGTTGGTAAGAATGCCCTTGATCTCCCCAGTATAACTTAGATTGAGGGTATCGCAAGGGGTGGGAACTCCGTACAGATCTTTTTCGTTGTCGTAGTAGCAAGCCTGTATCCATACGATGTTCGCAGGAATCAAGAGCAAGGCGAGTACCCGAGGGAAGCGCAGAAGGTTCAGCATGGCAAGGAATTTGGTAGCAGCAAATTTAGGATAAGTGGGCTTGGCTAAATTGTAATTTCAAAAATACTTCTTCCCAAGTACCTTTGGACAATCCAACCCGATATGGCATCCTCAGCAGTGCACACTTTGATTCTTGGCTCCGAAGGCCAATTGGGCTCGGAACTCCGACTGGCCTTACGGGAGCGGATGGATCCATCCCTCTTGATGTGCACGGATTTGAAAGCGGGCACCGATGCAGGGCTTGCTCGCTTCGAAACCCTGGATATCTTGGACTTCAAGGCCGTGGAGGATCTGATGGAACGGGTCAAACCACGTCATGTGTATTTGTTGGCAGCGATGCTATCGGCCAAAGGCGAGGCGAACCCCGGTGCAGCTTGGAGACTCAACATGGACGGCTTGATCAGCGTTTTGGATTTGAGCCTGCGCTTTGGGGTGGAAAGGGTGTTTTGGCCCAGCTCTATTGCGGTTTTTGGGCCAGAAAGCCCCAGGGATCCTGCGGTACAAGCCGGTTACATGGACCCCAAAACCGTGTACGGCATTTCCAAATTAAGCGGGGAGCTATGGTGCCGCTATTACCACGAGGTCCACAGGCTGGATGTCCGCTCTTTGCGTTATCCGGGGATCATTTCTTGGCGAACCCTGCCCGGCGGGGGGACTACCGATTATGCCGTGGATATTTTCCATCAAGCGTTGGCCCGCCAACATTATACGTGTTTTCTCGAAGAAGGCAGTCGCTTGCCCATGATGTACATCGACGATGCGATCCGCGGGACCCTTGAGCTGATGGATGCGCCTGCCGCGCAGATTCGTTGCCGGACCTCTTATAACCTGGGTGCCATGGATTTTAGTCCAGGGGAATTGGCTGCCGAAATTCGTCAACGCATCCCCTC
>VGFN01000179.1 GCA_016868875.1 Bacteroidota bacterium | reverse complement strand
CTTTGCATCCCCTGCCCACCGATGCGGTGGTGCATGCCTCGGCCTTGATGCTGGCCCTAAGTGACGCCTGCGGTGGCATCCCCATACAGACGACGGAGCTCTCCATGAGAGAAGGGGCTCTGCTGGCCTTGTTCCACCAAGATTAGGTCCTCAAAGCCTTGGTTGAACGAAAATCAACCGATCCGAGCAGCGGGTCACCGCGGTGTACAGCCAACGTAAATAACTGATCGGGTCTTGTACCGCATAAGGCCTTTCCAACAACAGATACACCCTGGACCAAGCACCCCCTTGCGCCTTGTGTACTGTCTGCGCATAGGGATACTTGACCCAAAGAGCCGCCATGTAAGGGTCTTTTTCCATCGAATCCGGTTCCACCACCCGCTGTTGCCACAAGGCCTGTTGCTGAACAGGGCTTAAAGAGGACTGACCCGATTGAAGTAAATCCAAACATAATTTTCCTTCAAAAGTCCTTTCTTCGCCGTCCATGCCTATCCACTCCAGAAGTCCGTTGATCCACGACATCCCCGCATGTTGGTGCGTTTTTCCGACCCTTTTCACAAAACGAATCTCCTCGCCATTTGCCAACAAATGACCTCCGTTTAGGTACTGGTTGCGCACCACCAGCAGGGATTCCCCGGCACTGGGCCTGGCCACCCGATTCCCAAAACGCCTAATCCTGTACCCGTTGTTAAACTTGGAAGCCCAAGCGTTCGAATAGGCCAGCAAAACGCTTTGACCCGGCTCGTAATGCTGCTCAAAATCAAGAATGGCCGTGTGCATTGTTGCATGCAACAAAGGATCTTCCTCGCTCCCGCCTTCTACATAGGCCTTGATCCATTCACCGAATTCCGTCCACCAAGAACCGCTCTTGTACCCGAGATTTCCTAGGCCTTCCAAATTGCCTAAGGCGCCCTCTTTGCAATGTTTTTCCGATTGCATCCAATCCAAGATGCACCCGGCCAAATTCAAAACCGGCGAAAGAGCCGATTGACGGTATCTGCCGGCCAATTCAATTTTACGAAAGTCACAACCCCATGGCTTCCAAGAGCTTGAAAGAAATGCTGGAGACTCGGTTTCCCCTACCGGAGGAAGCTGAAACGGATCGCCCACAACAATGATTTTGTGCCATGATGATGATTCATGAATCTGTTGCAACAAATCTACCAAAAGCGACTCACCCCCACCGCTTCCGTTCCCCATCATGGAGGCTTCATCCACCACAAAAACACAAGGTTCATCCTTTTCCATGGATTTCAATTCAAAGCGAACCCTGAACCCTCTGCCGCTCAACAAGTCATCTTCTACAGGACGGTAAAGCTGACGATGCAAGGTATTCGCTCTGCAACGCGTTGTTTGCGCCAAAACCTTGGCTGCACGACCGGTAGGCGCCAACAAAACCACGGGCAGGTCAGCTTGACGCATCCACCGAACCAAGGCCTTCATCATGAAAGTTTTACCGCTTCCTGCAGGACCTGTCATTACCAAGACCCCTTTCTCTTGGTCATGATGTAGAAAATCTTCCAGCGCCTCCAGGGCTTTACGTTGCGAATTGTCGGCTTGTATCCCGGGTTGCAGGCCCTCGAAGATGGTTAACATATTTTTTACCATACCGAGAGGAGCTGAGCATTCACCCCACCAAGGTAGTCCTCAAAGCGCTTCTTCCAAAACCTGCATGGCCCCGGCCTCCACCACGGCATCCCACAAAGCGCAACGGGCTTGCAGGGCATCTTTCACGGCCTCCGCCGCCTCTTGCCACAAAACGGGATCCGCACCACAAGCCCATTCGGTCATGCGGTACGCCAAATGCTTGTGGTGTTCGCCATCCACTTCGATATGCCTCTCGAGATAATAGACGAACGACGACAGTTTACCGGGAAATTCACGGTTCATGGTTTCTACCATCCGAACGAACATGTCCG
>VGFN01000178.1 GCA_016868875.1 Bacteroidota bacterium | reverse complement strand
GATATTCCTCCTTTGATTTGGAAGCTTCGCACTTTCCGCTTGGTTTTGGTTTCCAAAGCCGAATTGTCCAAAGGGATCCCCTCCATTTCGTACAATTTCAAAACCGGTGGTGTAATTGCCATCCAACGCCGAAACCCTCATCAATCTTTGGAAGCCATGCGAAAGTTGGGTGAGCGAATCGCGAGCAGCGGAGAAAATATTTTGTATTTTCCGGAAGGAACGCGAGCTCGTGATGGCCAATCAGCAGTTTTCCGAAGCGGGGGTCTTGAACAATTGATGCTTTCCAATCCTCAAGTGGAATTGGTTCCTGTAGCGATTCGCGATTCCTGGAGATTAGCTCAATGGAATTTCCTCCCCATACCCTTTGGACAAACCATTCGCTTTGATGTACTCCCCTCGATCTTTTCCAAGGATGTCCTCCAACAATGCGATGGGCATGTTGGAAAGGCGGCAAGACTCTTGATGCAATCCGTTCAAGAAGCTATTGTACAACAACTTAATCCTGAAATACACTCAATCAACGATCAACATCTTCCCAGAATCAACGCTTAATCTTTACCATGAAAAACCATATCGTCTACGCATTCTCCAAACCTTTTGCCCCTAAGGGTATGCCTGTACATCGTTCAATCATGCGGATGTTGTTAGGGTTGCTTCTTGGGGTCTTTGGCAAGTATGCAGCCTACGCGTTGCCAGATGAGGGGATGTATCCTCCCCTCGCCATCCAGAAGGAAGCCCTAGTCAAAGCCGGTCTGCGCATGGATCCCAACCTGGTTTTGAGCCTAAGCAACCAAGGACTGCTCCCCGCCTTGGTAAGGGTGGGCGGTTGTTCAGGGTCCTTTGTTTCTTCGGAGGGACTCCTGGTCACCAATCACCATTGCGCCTTCGATGCCGTGGCTGCCGTCAGCACCGCTGAGGAAAATCATCTCGAAAGAGGATTTTATGCACGCAAAATGAGCGACGAAATTCCAGCCAAAGGCCTCAGCCTCCGCATTACCGTAGGCTTTGAGGATTGCAGCGAACGAATTCTCGCCGACCTACCCGGCACCGACCGCCCTGTGGAACGGCAGAAAGCGATCAAGGAACGCATGACCTCCCTCGAAAAAACCGCCGCGGCCAAAGACAGCAATTCCACGTTCGAGGTTTCGGAAATGTTTCCGGGTAAATCGTATGTATTGTTTCAATACACCGTTCTCCGTGATCTTCGTATCGTCTATGCCCCGTCCCGTGCCATAGGGGAATTCGGTGGGGAATCCGACAATTGGGTTTGGCCGCGTCATACCGGAGATTATACCTTTCTGAGAGCCTATACAGGCCCCAAAGGGGAAGCACGGCCGTATCACCCCGAGAATATCCCTTTCAAGCCAATCGCGTATTTGCCCATCGCCCAGAAACCCCTTGCCGAAAATGATTTCGTGATGATCATGGGCTATCCAGGCAGGACTTTTCGCCATTACCCCGCCTCGTATCTGCGCTACCAGGCCGAAAAATTACTCCCCATTACCCAAAAGAATTTTGATTGGCTTATCCAGCGATTGGAAAAACAAAGCGAGCTATCTACAAGCGAATCGTTGTTATGGTCTTCCCGTATCAAATCCTTGGCTAATACCTCCAAAAATTACCGAGGTAAATTGCAAGGTCTTCGTCGCGTCCCCATCCTTGCACAATTTGAATCGGTGGACAAGGCATGCCGCCAAGCGGGTCAAGCGAATGCATTGATCGCCATGAACGCCTTGGATTCCTTGTACCAGGCCATGCATCAACGTGCTGAATTGCATTTGAATTTTCAACACCTTGCGGGTCAGTCCAAAGCGATGCAATGCATGATCCGTCAAGCGGACTTCAAGGACCGGCTCTCCGCTTTGAAGAACAATCCATCCAAAGACTCCCTCATCGAAGTCGAAACCAAAGCATTCAATGTTTGGAAAGAGAAGAACCGGGGCAGCTGGCGTGGTTCCCTCGAAA
>VGFN01000177.1 GCA_016868875.1 Bacteroidota bacterium | reverse complement strand
TCCAAATATTCCGCAAGCATTCCACCCACCAATCCACCGTTGTAATCAATGGATTCCCGGCCTGCCAACACAAGATCAAAGGATGCGCTGCTTACAAAATGTGCGATTTCACCAGCCACTTGCCTTGCATCCATCGGGGCCGTATCGATACGAACGGCCTGATCCGCGCCAATTGCTAAGGCCTTCCGTAACACAGGCTCAGCATCGGCTCCACCCACATGCACCACCGTAATCGACCCTCCACCGCTTGCTTCGTTGAGCTCCAGGGCTTTGGTCAGCGCCAATTCATCGTAAGGGTTGATAATGTACTGCACCCCCGCTTTGTTAAGTTCTTTGTTATCGCTGCTAAAAGAAATTTTGGTGGTGGTATCCGGGACCTGGCTAAGGCAAACCAATATGTTCATGGGGCTTGTTTGATTTCTAGGGATTGAATCAGGAATACGATAAGAATGGGAAAGGGCGTCGCAATACGGAAATGGTCCGAATTAAACCCCTAGCATTCGATGACAAAAATAAGCGTTGGAGGCCCCGCCTCAAAGGCGATAATAGACCCCGCACATCAACCCAAACCCTGTTCGGGTACTTCGCAACACCAGCCCAAGATCAGGGGCCGACATGGGGTAAATCTGCTCCGAGGCCGAAGTCTCCGTCCAATAGACCGCAACATCCAAGGTCATAGAGCCCATTTTCCGTCCAGCGCCCACTGTAAACTGTCTCCGCGATTGATTCCATAGTCGTTCCACCAAGCCATCCACAAACGGTGTGGATGACCATTGATACCCCGCCCTAAAGGCAGCGGGGCCCTGCACCCATTCGGTACCGATCCTTAGTTGCTGGCCCATTTGCAGGGAATTGCGTACGGTTTGGTTCAGCTCCTTACCCCAATCTGAAATCTCGTAATCCAGGCTTTGTTCGTCCCAGATGCTGGCCACTCCCATACCCCTGTAACCCATCAAATCGTAGTCCAAGGAAATGAGGCCATTCCTACCCCAAAACACGGCCATAGAAAAAGTCGTCCTGTTGGACCCTTTATAATTCCAAACAAAAGGCGCCACCGTATCCGGGCTTGGCGAGTACGACTTCAGGATACCGGTTGAATCGCTCCACCTTGAGGTCAAATTGGCTTGATAATCCTCGGAAAGTTCTGTCCTTTCCCTGCCACTGTACGCCAGTCCCAACCTTAGCCAAGGTATGGGCTGCGCCTGGGCTCCAACCCTAAAAAAGTACCCCGAACCGGATACATCAAGCTGCCTATAATAATCGAATCGTTCAAAATTGAGGGTGCTATCCCGTAGATCGGCTTCGGTGTAAGTGGACTTCCATCGATAATCCAACCCCCTTAGGCCAAAGGAGGCGCCTATGCTCAAAATATTCTCGAAGCTGCTGGCCCAATGAAAACTGAATTCCGTTTGCCTCCCCCTGGATTGCCTGATTTCACTTTGTTGAATATTGGCTTTGGGAAGAACAGTTCCAAACATGGAATTAGGATTGGAGGTGTCTATTGGGCCGATGAGTCCGCAATCGTACGCAAGACCAGAACCATAATCATCCAGGTTGGCGCCTAGGTTGTATTCATCTGCCCAATGGTGAAGTAATGAAGTTTCGGTATTGTAAGCACTGTATTCCCATTGGTCCGCTAAGTTCCTGTTCTGGCTGTACCCCATGCCCAAAGTATGTTGCCAAGAACCCGAAGCATTCATGGGGACCATGATGGAAAGGTCAGATAAAGGTAAACGATCCGTTCCAGAGGGAGTTTCAGTGTTCAGGTAGGCGTTGGAACGATTGTTGACCACCAAGCCCAGGGTGCCACCCAAGGTTAGTTTTCGAATACCTCCCATCGCTGCTGGGTTAACCAACACGGCCCCATAATCTCCGCCAAGGGCTCCGTTCGCCCCGGCCATGCCCGCGCTCCTTGCGGTAACGGCCATATCAGGTCTCCCGTATAACCATACGTCATTCAAGCCTTG
>VGFN01000176.1 GCA_016868875.1 Bacteroidota bacterium | reverse complement strand
GGAACAAGAGGAACTACCGTCCTTGTTGGATCGATGTGCTCAAGCCGCCATGGCCTGGGCCTTGCGGGGACTTGCTCCCGCGATGAACGAATTCAACCGCGGTTAGCAGACCTTGCAATGCAGGTTCGGTCGCCCGTTCAGGTGGCCAACGAGATGGTCGCCGATTTGGACCGGTCCAACCCCTGCAGGCGTGCCCGTATAGATGATGTCCCCCATTTTGAGGGTAAAGTAGCGGGATACAAAAGCAATGAGCTCAGCGAAGCCAAAAAGCATATCGGAGCTGTGACCGCTTTGCCGAATTTCATCCCCGATTTGCAGGGTAAAAGCAAAGCCCTGCTCCAATCCGGAAGGATCAATTTCTTGCCAATCCCCCAGGATTGCGGAGCCGTCAAACCCCTTGGCTAATTCCCATGGAAGTCCTTTGGATTTCAATTGCTCTTGGAGGTTTCTGGCTGTAAAATCGATGCCCAAAGCTATGCGGTCCACATAGGACAAAGCGAATTTGGGCTGAATATGACGTCCGTTCCTTCCAATTCGCAACACAATTTCAATTTCGTGATGTACCTCGCCCAAATGGTCCGGCAGAAAGAAGGGCTTACCATCCTTGACGATCGCCGTTTCGGGCTTCATAAACACCACCGGCTCGCTGGGCCTGGGGTTGTTGAGCTCCCGGGCGTGTTCGTCGTAGTTACGACCTATGCAAATGATTTTCATGGTATCGCATTTGAGTAAGGGTCCACTTGGTGAGGTCTTTGAGGTAGGCGTCCTCTGGATCAAAGGGAACGCCGGCCGTTCGGTAGACTTCTTGAATCGAAACGGTGTTACCCAGGGCAAGGGCATCTCGGTAAGCAGCCATGGCCATGGCGGGGTTTGAGGCGCTGTTTCTCCAAACCCCCAGGGCACCGATTTGGGCAAAGCCGTATTCGATATAGTAAAAGGGCATTTCAAAAAGATGCAATTGACCCTGCCAAGCAAAATCCATCCAATCTTCTAACCCTTGCCAATCCACCACCGAACTGTGGTAATCGTGCATCAGCCTATGCCAAGCTTGGCGACGCTCTGCGCGGGTGTGGCCCGGATGGGTGTACAGCCAATGCTGAAAGGAGTCAATGCAGGCTATCCAAGGAAGCACCCCGACGGCGCGTTGGATTTGTTCCAAGCAGGCCCGGTGTCGGTCTTCTTCCCGGTCAAAAAAATGGGGGTAAGCCTTCATGCTTAGCAGTTCCATACTCATCGAAGCCAATTCCGCGGTCTCCGACGGGGTTTGCCGAAAGGCATTAAGGCGCAAGGGATGCACCAAAAAGGAATGTACCGCATGCCCGCCTTCGTGCATCATGGTTTCCAAATCTTCCATGGAACCGGTGGCATTCATAAAGACAAAGGGCGCCCCACTTTCCATCATGGGATAATTGTATCCACCGGGGGCCTTGCCTTTGCGGGAATCGAGATCAAAGCGACCCATGCGTTCCATAGTGGCCAAGCAATCCCCAAAAAAGGGATCCAATTCGCCAAAGGCCGCAATGCTTTTTTGGATCAAATCCGAGGCTTCCTCAAAGGGTTTCAAGGGAGGTATGCCTGCGGGGAGGGCTTTGAGATCCCAAGGTCGCAGATGATCCAAGCCGTTGATTTGGGCTTGTTGACGATCCAGGTGTTCTTTGAGAGGAACCATATAATCGCGAACCAAGCGATGAAAAGAAAGGCATTCCTGAACCCCGTATTCAAAGCGTTGAAGTTCCCGAAAGCGGTAATCCCGGTAATTGGTAAATCCTGCGTTGAGGGCGACTTGATGACGCAATTCCAACATGCGATCCATAAGGACCTGCAGTTCCTCGCTAATTCCGGAACGCTGCTCCATGATTAAACGGTAAACCATCTCTCGCTGGGTGCGATCATGGGACTTGAGAAACTTCTGGGCTTGGGGTAGGGTGTATTCCTGCCCATCGTAGTGGATACACAGGCTCCCGGTGAGGGCTGCGTATTG
>VGFN01000175.1 GCA_016868875.1 Bacteroidota bacterium | reverse complement strand
CCGGCATCTCCGCATCAACGGGGTCAGCCGTGGTATTGTAGGATTTGTCCCATTCTTTGATTTTGCCTTTGGTATCCACCACCTTGGAACCTTTGGGGACAAAGAACCCGCTGATGCGCACCGCCTCGTCCAACGATCCCCCGGGATTGCCTCTCAAATCCAAGACCATGGATTTCATGCCCTTGGATTTGAGCTCGTACATGGCTTTCTGGATTTCACCCCCGGCATCGACTCGAAACGCGCTAAGGTTCACATAGCCTACCGTAGAATTCAGCATCCCGGAATAGGCGACAGAATTGACTTTGATTTCTTGACGTACCAAGACCTTCTCCATAGGCTTGGGATTTCCTGGCCTGGAAATCAGCAACTTCACTTCTGTATTCGGTTGGCCTTTGAGCAGCTTGGAGACTTCCTCGGTATTGCGTCCCTTGACCTCTTCGCCGTTGATTCGTAACAATTGATCGCCAGCACGCAGGTCGGCCTTCTGCGCAGGGAATCCCTCGTAGGGATCTGCGATCATGATGCTTTCCCCGTTTTGGGAAATGAGTGCACCAATCCCTCCGTATTGACCGGTGGTCATGAATTTGAAATTCTCAATTTCCGACTCGGGGATATAATCGGTGTAAGGGTCCAAACTCTTGAGCATCGCGTCGATGCCCGTTTTCATTAACTTGGCCGGGTCCACATCGTCCACGTAATAGGTGTTGATTTCCCGGTACAAGGTGGTAAAAATTTCAATGTGTTTGGAAAGTTCAAAATAATTGTTATTTAGGGCCAGTCCACCTGCACCCAACAGAAGAATCCATACCAAAATTCTCACCTTGGCCCAGGAGCGTATATTGAAGCCTAGGTTCTTGGCGGAGAGTTGGGACCACCAACGACGAAAGGGTGAGTTTGAAGAGTCAAAGTGCATGGCTTACGAATAAAAATTCAAAGGGTGAAGGTCAAAGTTAAGGTACAGGGTCGTGGCCATGGCCACCCCAGGGATGGCATCGAGCCAGCCTTCGCAGGGTGAGCCAGGAACCGCGCCAAGCCCCATGACGCTGCAGGGCCTCGAGAGCATAGGCGGAACAGGTGGGGTTGTACCGGCATGAAGGCGGCAGGTATGGGGAGAGCATGCTTCGGTATAAACGAACCAAAGCAATCAAAATGTATTTCATGATCGGTGGCTACGGCTCCATCGCAGCATCCCTTGGCGCAAGCTCTCTTGGATGCAGTCAAAATCCAATATTTCGTTGGTGGAATAGACCAGCACGATGGCGGCACCCCCAGGAAGTCCTTGCTCAGCGTCGTGCCAATGTTGACGGTTCAATCGAAAAGCCTCTCGAATCCTGCGCCGAATCAGGTTGCGGTCCACTGCCCGCTTAAAACGTCGCTTGGGAACCGATATGCCCAAGCGTATGCCCAACTGCGGCGTTTCCGCGCTTTGGACGAGGTCATCTGGCTCCTTGTACCGAAATTGAAAAGGGAATAAAAAGAAAGATTTGCCTTCACCAAAAACCTTGTCAAAGGCCCCATGGCCGCGCAAACTAGGCTTGCCTTGATGGGTTGGCATGGTTAAGATGCCGACGATCAGGCCTTATGGCGACGTTCGCTGGAAACCGAAAGCTTCTTGCGGCCTTTGGCTCTCCGACGGTTCAAAACGGCCCTTCCATTGGCCGTTTCCATACGAGAACGGAACCCGTGCTTGTTGCGGCGCTTGCGGTTGGAGGGCTGGAACGTGCGTTTCATGGTGATGTGCGGTTTGCGAAGGGATGCAAAGATAAGCCATTTCGGTTGATTTTCGCCTTCGCTACCTTTGGACATACCAAACCACCTACTATGCCAACCATTCACTATTCCATAGGGCCCGACCCCATTAGGCCGCGTCATTTGAAGGTCCGCATGGAATGGACGGCATCGGGAGGGCAGACTACCCTACGTCTCCCGCAATGGAGGCCCGGACGCTATGAGCAAGGGAATTTTACCCGAAATCTGGTGGACTTGCAGGTCAAATCCCC
>VGFN01000174.1 GCA_016868875.1 Bacteroidota bacterium | reverse complement strand
TGAATTTGCATTTGAACGGAAGGCTTCACCAAAGTTTGGATCCGTTCCTGGGGATCCACATCCTTTGCGCTGCCTGCGATCACCAAATGCACATCCGGGTCCTGAACCAAGTTCATGGCCTCCAGGAGGATGTCTAGGCCCTTGGAGGCTTTGATTTGTCCAAAAAACAAAAGGGTCGTGGTCCCGTCTTTGATTTGAAGCGCTTGGCGGGCTTGGGCTTGGGTAGGAACTGGCAGGGGTAAGTCCAGAAAGTGCCCATGACGTAGCACGGTCAGGCGCCCCTTGAGATTGGGGGCATGTTGAAGCAATTCATCCGCCGCTGCTTGGCTGAAGGTATAGGCATGATGGCAACAGCGACTCATAATCCGCCGCCTCAAAAGCCCCCCCATAAAGTCGATGAACCAATTTTGAGGGGTCGATTGGTCCAGCCTTTCGACATCGTGCACCAGCAGGTGAATGCGTTGACCATGCCATCGGGCTAATTCCAGGACCAGGGCCTCGCGTAGCCCACCTTTGAAATAATGAAAAATAAAGTGTTGCGATTTTTGACGGCGTATCCCCTGGAAAGTGCGCAGGATACCGGTCACATAGCCCAGCGTGGAAGACCACCGACTCCTTGCACCGGCTTCCCAAGGAAATACGTGGCGGACAGAGGCATCGGAACTTTCCGAAAAATTCGTGTATAAAGTGTTCTCAACACCGAGATTGCGCAGCTCGCGGTGCAAACGCAGGGAGAAATAATCCATGCCCGCTTTGCGGCCGACATAGTCGAGAATGGCGCTTCGGTTCAAGGGGTTGGGTTCAATGGTTTGGGAGAAGATGCAGTAGCATGGTTGCTCATCACCGATAGGCTGTAACCCGCTTGAATAAGGAGGCCTAGCAGCGATAGAGGGTACATGGAGGCCTCCGAAAACAACGACAGGCCCCACTGAAGAAACAACAAGAGGGCCGCAACCTGATCGTGCTTGTAAAGGCGCGAGATCAATAAAATCCAGCTCAGGCCCCAGAGGATGAGCCCGATCCAACCAAACTGCCCGGTGAGGGAAGCCCATGCGCTGTCGCCCAAATGGTGATCCCCCAGGCGATGGTGGAGCACCGCGACCTGACCATGGGTCCCTGCGCCTTCCCCCCACCAAGTGCCTTGGGCCACACCCAATTGGAGGGCTTCCCAGTGATTTTGGAGTCCGGGATGGTACGGCGCGAGCTGCATGATCAGCAGCACCAGGATGATCGGAGCCGCGAGCACCCCCGCGGTAAGGATTTGCTCCACGCGATGCGCTTGGCGCTCCGAAAATTGAGGAGCGAACAACAGCCACAGCATCCACGGCAACATGACCAAAAACTGAAAAATTGCACCTTTGCTGTAGGTCAACCCCAAGATAGCCAATCCCCCCAAGGCCAGGGACCAAAAGGTCCATCGCGGGAACGATCGAACTTGAAGAATCACCAGGGACAAGGCCCATACCCAGAAATGCCCGTTGTTGACAGGGTCCAGAAAAAGCCCCGCCATTCTCACAAGCCCTGTATGCACCGGTTCAATCCATTGTTCGGGCATGGGGCCTTCCAAACAAATGTTTTTGGAGACGAAGTACAAACGGCACCAATCCAAACGATGAGCAAGGGATAGCAGGTAGATGACTACGGATCCTGCCGCCATCAACGCCAACGCCAAGGTCATGGCGGCTCTTCGTTGTGGGGAATTTGATTCTTCTCGATGCGCCATGGCATATCCCAGCCAAACCACGAGTAGGGGGTACAGCCATATGCGCAGGGAGGATACCACGCTTAACACATTTTCTTGGAGCCACAGCGTTTGGAGAATACCGTACGCCCCCAAGAGGACGAAGCCGCTTAGTCCATCAAGGGGTTTCCAAAATGCCGCAGACTTCAAGTGCCCTTCTCTTCCAAGTTTGAAGACGAAGCCCAAGGCTACCGCAGCGGTGAAATAATCTTTGGCGCCCAAATAGAACCCCCGATGAAGGGGAAAGTTCCCTGCGTAAATGGCCGAACAAGTGG
>VGFN01000173.1 GCA_016868875.1 Bacteroidota bacterium | reverse complement strand
ATCTTGGATTTGAGCCAACTTACGAGCGGTGTTTATACGGTCGAACTCATCGGCCCTTCCGGTGAGCCGCTTGCGAGACCTTGCCGCTTGGTTCGTCGTTGATGGAGCTTGGTCCAGATTGGTGGGAGTGGATTCCCAAAGCAGTGTGGAGAATAGGGGGGCGTTATACCTTCTTTGCGGGGGTGGCCTTCATGGTTTTCTATGTTTGGAAGAGGAAGGCTCTGCAATCTCGTAAAATCCAGCCCGGTTTTCCAAAATTGTCGGATTACCAAAGGGAGATAGGGTATTCGGCAATGACCATCTTGGTTTTTGGTGTGGTGGCTTCTTTCCTTTTGCAAAGTCCGGCGATTCGTCCTTACACGCTGTTGTTGCCTATTCCTGATTTTTACGGCTGGTGGTATTATGTTCTCGTTTTTCCGGTGATGCTCGTGGTGCATGATGCCTATTTCTATTGGGCGCATCGTTGGATGCATTTGCCTTTCTGGTACCGCAAGGTGCATACGGTCCATCATCGCTCCACCAATCCTTCGCCTTGGGCGGCCTATGCTTTTCATCCTTGGGAGGCGCTCGTAGAGATTGGGATATTACCGGTTTTTGTGTTTGGACTACCGGTGCACCGAACCCATATTCTGTTGTTTTTCCTGTTCATGATTGCCTACAATGTGTACGGGCATCTTGGCTTTGAATTGTACCCTCAAGGTTTTGAAAAAACCAGGATCGGGCGGTGGGTCAATACTTCCCGTCACCACAATCTGCATCATTCCCGTTTCACGGGGAATTATGGGTTGTATTTTTTGTTCTGGGATCGATGGATGGGAACATTGCGCAAGGATTAGGCTCCTAAGGAACAATATTCATGTAACACGGATCCTTAATATCTTTATCAAAAAAAACCCAATGAATCGAACAAATCACGAAATAGACTACCGTATTTACGGCGAAGAAATGCAATGTGTTGAGATTGAATTGGATCCCCAAGAGACGGTGATTGCCGAAAGTGGCGCCTTTATGTTTATGGATCCGGGCATCGAAATGCAAACCATTTTTGGGGATGGTTCTTCGCAACAAGGGGGCTTTTTGGGCAAACTTATGGGGGCAGGGAAGCGCCTCCTTACCGGGGAATCCTTGTTCATGACGGCCTTCACCCACCTGGGTCAGGGAAAATCAAGAGTCACCTTTGCGGGTCCTTATGCGGGAAAAATTATTTGTTTGGACCTGCAGGTACTGGGCCAAAAGATCATCTGCCAGAAGGACTCGTTCCTCTGTGCAGCCAAAGGAGTAGCGGTTGGCATCGAATTTCAACGCCGGCTTGGCACCGGACTCTTTGGGGGTGAGGGTTTCATTATGCAGAAGTTGGAGGGTGATGGACTGGCCTTTGTGCATGCCGGCGGATATATCTTGGAAAGGGATTTGCAGCCCGGAGAAGTACTTAGGGTGGATACCGGTTGCATTGTAGCCTTTACCTCCGATGTGGATTACGATATTCAAATGGTCCGTGGTGTCAAGAACATGATGTTTGGGGGAGAGGGCTTGTTCTTTGCTACGTTGCGTGGTCCCGGTCGGGTTTGGTTGCAGAGCCTGCCGGTATCTCGCCTCGCCGCTCGAATTTTGAGTTACGGCTCACCCGGAGGTCGACGCGAAGAAGGATCCATCCTGGGTGGATTGGGTAACCTGCTGGATGGAGATTGATGATCCAACCTCGTAGGCCTCAAGTCCTGTCCTTTCTAGGGACCTTGTTCCTGGCATTCCTTGTGGATGGTGGTTATGCCCAATCCAAGAAGGGGGACTCCCTTGTTCTTCAGGATTTTCATCCAGCATTCATGGGGTCGGCTTCCCAAGTTGTTTTGTTAAAGTACAGCGCCTACGATGCAGGGTACAGCGTGGAAGATGTTCAGCCTGCATGGGTTGGGTATCGTTTGAATCGAAATCGGGTGGGCGGTTTTGCCGAACGCGCCAATAAATTTCAGCGTGAGTCTCGTTTGGAAGGTAGGGACGCCAGCGACCGTGATTATGTGGGTTCTGGTTTCGATAAAGGTC
>VGFN01000172.1 GCA_016868875.1 Bacteroidota bacterium | reverse complement strand
ATAGGTCAATACTACAACTTCAAGGATTATGTATCGCATACGGATGAAGAAGCGACCGGCTTCATCAACCAATTGTACCGTCGAGTTCGGCGAATAACGCTCAAGCAAAAAGAAGGGTGGATCAACAACTTGATTCCGAACCAAGGCACATTGATGGATATTGGTTGCGGTACAGGTGATTTTGCGGGCCATATGCAAGCCAAAGGATGGAAGGTCGAAGCTGTTGAACCTGATGAATCAGCGGCCGCCAAAGCCAGGGCCAAGCATGGTTTAAAGGTCTTTCCCGAAGAATACCTTCAAAGCACAACCCAGGCCTACGATGCGGTGACCTTGTGGCATGTTTTGGAACACGTCCACCCCCTGGATGAACGAATTCGTCAATTCACCAACCTCGTCAAGAAAGGAGGCTACCTCTTAATAGCCGTACCCAATGCGGAAGCCAACGATGCTGCGCATTATCGAGAATTCTGGGCCGCCTGGGATGTGCCCAGGCATTTGTATCATTTTCGAGGCAAAGTGCTGCGGAACAGAATAGAGCAAGCGGGCTTCGCCTGTGTTTCCGAAAAATCTTTACCTTTCGATCCTTTTTATATCGCGATGTTAAGTGAGAAGTACCGCAGTGGTAAGGACAGGGCTCTTTTGGGTTTATGGAAAGGATTCGGTTTTTGGTGGAAAACCTTCAAAGACGAACGAGGCGGCAGCAGCAAGCTCTATGTTTTTCGAAAAGGTTAGGATTTAACGGTAAGGTTGGGTATTAAACTTTGTTACAGAGGTGAATTTCGCTGTTGTTTCGCGAATTGTAGGGTGGATAGGCTTGGGCCTTGGAATAGTCGGTTGTGCCAATGTGGTGAATCCGGACGGCGGGGCCAGGGATCAAACCCCCCCTAAACTCCTCAGGGTAACCCCCCCCGATCAAAGCCTGAATACCAGGCCTCGGCAAATTGTCTTCGAATTTGACGAATATATTCAACTCAAAGACCCACAGGCGGTTCGCTGGGGTAATGTGCCCGCCGGTACCGTAGAGGCCCAGGCCAGACTTCGCAAATTAATCATTCGCTTAAACCCGGATTCCTTGTCTCCCCGTTCAACCTACGGGGTGGACCTTGGAGGCTCTGTTGCGGATATTACAGAAGGTAATGCGATATCTTCTTTGGGCTTTGCCTTTTCGACCGGCGATTATTTGGATTCACTGCAGTGGTCGGGCCAAGTTCGGGACGCCGAGACCGATCTGCCTCTCCGAGGAATAACGGTGGCGTTGTACCCCCAAGCCGTTTGGCCCTCTTTGCTCCAAGGTGATTCCATCAAACCTGAGCGTTGGACCTTAACCAACGATTCGGGTTTTTTTGTATTCAGAAATTTACCAAACATAAGTTACACGGTATTGGCCTTTCGGGATCCAGAGCGTGATAGACTCTTTGGCAAGCAGCTCCCCAAGGCTTTTCTTAGCGAACTGCAAGCAGGCGCTACCGGGGATAGCGGTGAGGTGATGTATTTTTCAGAAGACTTTGACGCTCAAACCAATATACGAAATACACTATGGTCCGACGCGGGATCCCTTGCGATTATTTTTCGGGGCAGCCCCAAGCCGGTGCAGGCGTGGGGCATTCAAGAAAACGGTCTTGTCCTTCAAGGCATGGGCCAGGAAATTCGAGGCGATACCTTGTGGGCTCATGTGCCCCCGAATCTGGGTGCGCTTGCGCCCAAATTTGCCTTACGTCTTAGCGCCGAAGGAAATTTAGACACTTTATGCACCATAGAGCCCAAGCCTTTGAGTCCCAAGGTCATGGGATTAGGCGGGCCGGGGGTCTTGATGTGGGGAGCGTCCGATTTTGGGGCTCTTCGACGGCTTCGCTGGGACAGGGCGGTTCATTTGGCGAATCCGTTGGCGTGGTGTTGGCAAAGCGATCAGGGCAAAGAAATCCCTGTTGAGGGAGACTTCTTCATGGGAACCCAGGAAATTTCGCTACGGGTTGATTTTGCAAACAATGATTTTGCGCCCGAAAAATGGGTATTGCGCATCGATAGCGGGGCCTTTGAAGATGGCTACGGTCGCCATAACAAATCTTTTCTTGGAAAGCTCC
>VGFN01000171.1 GCA_016868875.1 Bacteroidota bacterium | reverse complement strand
GATGTTATGAATTCCGGCAAGAACTAGGATGGTCAAAAAGATTTTTTTCATGGCTTAGAGTTGGATATCAACTTTGGCATCGAGGCCGACTTTGAGAATAATAGAGTAATCGGAATAAAGTTTAACAACACGAGTTCCGTTTTGGGGAGTCTGCATGGTTAGGCGTGCGACAAGGTATTTGGCCCGTCGGACAGGAATGAGGTTCGACTCATTCATGCTTAGACGGCTGATATTGGACTTGGTTTCGATGACCTCACCATCGGCATTGATGAGGGCCGATTCCATGATGCTCAGGCTGTCGCTGAACAGCGGGGCATAGGTTGAATCCATGAATGTGAAGCGGGCGTTGAAGTCAAAGGGAAATCCGTTGATCGTTTTGAAAACCAGAGTGGCCGCCTTAAGGGATTCAAAAACGGCTCCATCGAATTCGAGCGTATCGCCAAAGCCGACCCCGCTGGCACTCAGCTCAAAAGGCATTTCCATTTCCACCCCCAATTGAATAAAGGAGTTTTTGGTAATGAAATTCGTATCCGTTACGCCCAATGGGTTCAGACGGATGTCCCCTGCCGCCAGGATGGAATCCGGGGGCATAGAAATCAGTTGAGGCAGCGAAGAATTGTTACGGTTGTAGGAAATTTGACCCGTGGCGGTCGTCCCCAAAACCGTGGGATGGGGAATGGCTCGGTTGGGGGAGTTCAGAAAGACCGGGCTTTGTCCTGCTTTGCGACCGCTTAGGTTCAAATCCAAATTCAAAGGCGCACCGATGCTGTTTTGGACCTTAAGTTTGAGTTCGGGGTTGGCCAAGAAGAAGGTGCCTCCCAAGTCTTTGAGGGTGGCCAGGTCCAAATCCACCGCGCTGGGGCTGGAGCTAATATCCTTCTGCCCAAAATACCCTTTGACATAATTGAACTTGAGGTTGTTCAAGGCATAGGTGAATTGGATAGAATCGTTTTGGTCGATGCTAACATTGCCCACCGATGGCTGGATAGCCTTCTCAAAGAGTATCTGCAATTGGTTAAAGCCTTGATTGAGTAGTTTGAGATCGATGATTTTGTTGGCCAAATCAATGTCAAAACTGTCGGGAGGTCCGGCCTGAATAACAAAATTCCTTAGCACCGATTGACCGTTCAAATCCCGTATCCCAGGAATTCTCAAGGCACAAGCAATGCCAAGCTGGAGAGAAGAATTGAATTTGAGTTTCAGACTGCCCGAGTCCAAAAGGATTTCGTATATTTCTTCGTTTTCGGGCATATTAAAGGCCACCGTGGACGTATCGTTCCCCAAATTTTGGCCGGGGATTTGGGCGACCGCTGAATTAACCCGCAATCCGCTGCCGGTTACATTCATATTGATGGTTTGCGCCAAAGAAACAGCGACCGGTTGCGTTCCACCGGGAATAAATATCGAATCAATAACAAAAGACAAATTAGCAAAAAGTGACTTGCCGGCCAAATCAATGTTGACTGATTGGGTGCTGTTTGTCCCAAGGTTAAAAACCCTGATTTTGCCCACTGATTGATTGCCGGGGTTTTGGAGATCAATGACCAAGGTTTGAATCGTGGTACTCCAATTGTTGGTAATGCTAAATTGGAGCGTGCCCACATCAAAATTGGCACTAGAGAAGGAGCCAATGGCTCCTAGGCTATGGGTTCCACCGCTTTGCATAGGGACCTCTGGGAATGGCGTAAGTTGACCCAAAGAATCGGCCAAAAACAAAGCCCGGCGTGTGATTGAATCTAGGTTGGGGAGGATATTGTTGATGGTGAGGTTTTGTTGAATATTAAAGCCATCAATGTTCAACTTGCCGACTTTGGCTTTGGTGGAAGTGCTCGGTTGGTTGGGGATGTTGAGGATATCGCTAACCTCTTGACGAATCAAGGAGTCGTCCCGGTACACAATCTTGAGGGATCCGTTGGTGGTGTCTTGAAGGACGAGCGAATCGTTGCGAAGCAGGTTGGCGATGGTGATGTTAAATTGACCAACAGGGGCGGCAATATCTGGGTCCAAAGCGACTTTGACTTTGCCATCCATGATTTTGCGGAGATTATCATCAATGCAGGCGGCTTGTAGCACCAAAGCAAATAAAAAGAAGGTGAGTTTAATGAAACGCATA
>VGFN01000170.1 GCA_016868875.1 Bacteroidota bacterium | reverse complement strand
TGCTTTTCCTGCTTTCGGGCATAGGCACCAGCATTTTGGCCTTGTCCAAATTGATGTTGTATTTGCTGGAATTTCATCCTGTACCTACCTGGTCCTTTTTCCTCGGGCTTATTTTGGCGAGCATCGTTGGAGTATGCCGCGATTTGGATTTGCGTAATCCTCGCCTCTGGATTGGCTTTGTGGTGGGTAGCATCCTGGCCTACGCGATCACGGTAATGTCCCCCACCCAGACCCCAGATGAGTTGTGGTTTATTTTTGTAAGCGGTGCTATTGCCATCTGTGCCATGATCCTTCCCGGTATTTCCGGGTCCTTTATTCTGCTCTTGATGGGCAAATACCGTTTTATTCTCCAAGCACTGCATGAGATGAATATCCCGATTATCATGGTCTTCATCATGGGGGCTGCCGTTGGTCTTTTGTCTTTTTCGCATGTTTTGTCGTGGTTGCTCAAGCGGCATCATCTCACCACGGTTTCTTTGCTGGCTGGATTTATGTTGGGTTCGTTGAACAAGGTTTGGCCATGGAAGGAGACCCTCACCTCGTACACCGATCGCAAAGGAGAAAGCCACCCCCTCACCGAACGCAACTTGCTTCCCGGTGATTTCGAAGCCATCACGGGAAACCCTTCCCAATGGGGCCTGGCCATCGCCTTGATGGCCTTTGGTGCCGTCTTGATCCTTGGCTTGGAATCCTGGGGCCGAAAATTAAGTCAACAAAAGACTCAAAGGGATTTACCCCTGAAACAGACACCAAATCCTGAGGTTTAATCCTTAGAAATACCTCCCAATCCTTTATGTCTTCGGAGCATTGTTACGGAGTTCTTGGATGGCCCTTGGGGCATTCCGCTTCACCTGCTTTGATGGGGCGTCTTATGGAAGAGCGTCAATGTTCGTATCCCTACACCTTATTGGCGTATCCTGAATATCCCGGGATTTTGAGCTTGGCCAGAGAACACCGTCAATTGATAGGATTCAATGTTACTTTACCCTATAAAATTAAGATATTCCAAGAGATTTTCTTCGAATCCAAGAAGAATGCGGCTTGGTCCCTTAGCCCAGAGGCTCTGGCTTGTGGCGCGGTGAATTGCGTTCGTTTGCATCGGGACACGTTCGGATCCGTTTCAGGGGTCACAGGCCATAACACCGATGCCCAAGGCTTTGCCACAGCCTTGGCCGTTCTTGAACCGAATCGGCTCGAGGGTCCTGCCCTTGTCATGGGGGATGGTGGGGCTTCGAAGGCAGTCGTCCATGTATTGCACGCCATGGGTATTGCCTGCAGCCAACTAAGCAGGAAGATCACGGGCCATTCAACCCCAAACGCAAAAGTCCAAACCCTGCTTGCGTGGGAAGATGCTGAGGCGAACCTTATCCAAGCTCATCCCCTCCTTATCCAATGCACCCCGATCGGGATGTGGCCTTCGGAGACCGAAATGCCCCCGTTGCCCACCATGGCTATGGAAGGAATAGGCCCGCATCACCGCGTAATGGACCTGATTTACCGACCTGAACGAACTCTTTTCCTGGAACAATGCGCCGCTCGAGGGGCTCATGTCCTTGGAGGTTGGACCATGTTGGAGCAACAAGCCATCGCCTCCTTGGAATTCTGGTTGGCTTAATGCTGTCGAGGTTTACCTGAATCACGGCCATGGAGATACCTTCGCCCTAACCTTCCTGTTTATCCTGCCCCTATGCCCTTTCGCGTTGTATCGGAATTTGAACCGTCCGGAGACCAACCCACCGCCATTGCCCAATTAAGCGAGGGTATCGAGCGGGGGGATCCTGCCCAAGTCTTGCTGGGAGTGACCGGATCGGGCAAAACCTTCACCATGGCCAAAGTGGTGGAAACCGTCCAAAAGCCCACCTTGGTGCTCACCCATAACAAAACCCTGGTAGCCCAACTGTACGGTGAATTTCGTCAGTTTTTTCCGGATAATGCGGTAGAGTACTTTGTATCGTATTACGATTATTACCAACCCGAAGCCTATCTGCCGACGACCAACACCTATATTGAAAAGGACCTTTCCATCAACGATGAAATAGAGAAATTACGCCTTCGTACCACCTCTTCCCTGATGTCGGGTCGTCGCGATGTGCTGGTCGTGGCCTCGGTATCCTGCATCTACGGCATGGGTAATC
>VGFN01000169.1 GCA_016868875.1 Bacteroidota bacterium | reverse complement strand
GGGTCGGAGGGTACGTTAAAACGATTGGGCACGTAGAATTATTGGACGACTTGAATTGCACAAACTTAGACCTCTCGTCCCCAAGGTTGGATGCCCTGCCTTTAACTTTGGCTTAAAATTGATATGAACCCTATCCATAATTCCTTAGCCCAAATGCGCAAAGATTATTCAAGCAGGATGCTCCGAAGGGAGGATTTGGATGCCAATCCTTTGAAGCAATTTGAGCTATGGATGAGCGAGGCCATCCAAGTGCAGATGGCCGAACCGCATGCATGCTGCTTGTCCACATGCGGTGAGGATGGACAGCCAGAAGGCCGCATGGTCTTGTTACGGGGGGTGGACCAAAGGGGTATGGTCTTCTTCACCAATTATAACAGCAACAAAGGCAGGCAATTGTCAGAAAACCCAAGGGCTGGCTTGACTTTTTTTTGGGATGTGCTGGAACGGCAGGTTAGGATTGCAGGGGTTGTGAGTCGATTGAACGACAGCGAGTCGGACGATTATTTTCAAAGCAGGCCTCGAGGCAGTCGGATCGGCGCTTGGGCCAGTCCACAGAGCAAGATTGTGGAATCCAGAACGGAATTGAATCGTTTGATGGAGGTGACGAAGAGTGCGTACGCGGAGGACACGCCTATCCCCAGGCCTGAACATTGGGGCGGGTATCGTTTACAGCCCATCAGCATTGAATTTTGGCAGGGGCGACCCAGCCGCCTGCATGATCGTTTGCGCTACCGCCGCGAGAGCCTCGATACCGAATGGATCGTGGAGAGGTTGGCACCGTAACACCGGGATCAATTCTAAACTAAGCTCCAAAATCGAGCTACTCGATAAGCAGAGGGTTGATTATTTCCACCGGATTTCGTCCACAAAAATAAAGCTATCCCCCCCAGCTCCAGGATGCCAAGGAGGAAGGGTGCCGTATTGCTGGGCGGTTACTTTGAGATGGGACCAAGGACCTGGAGCAGCACAGCGAATGCCCAAGGGTTGACGAAAGACTTCCAAGTTGGTAACACTCTGTTGATGAGTGGTTTCACCTAAGTAGACCCAATCATCGGTAGATGTTTTTTTGGCCCAAAATGCGACCTTGGCGGGCAATACAATCCAGGAACGAACATCCTGCAGAAAGCCAGCCCCTATGGAATCCACGATCGTGGCACTTGGCAATTCAAGCACAGCCTCGAATGGATTACCCTGGTAACCATGCCAATGGCCTTTGCGCCATGCTCCGTCACCTTCGATTCCGTCTACCAATGCCAAGGGACCCCCTGCATGGTATTGTCGGTTGTAGGGATAGGTCAACGAGACCTTCAGGTTGGGATCAATTCGGCTGTAGCGAGCAGAAACCACGAAACCTGGACGGCCCTCCCCATCAATCGCCACCGCAGATACGGTATCGGAACGGTAGAGCGTCAATGGCCCCGTGTAGGGTAAGCCTTCCTTCACAGGATCTGCCGAGCCCAAGGCATAGCGTATCCCGGTGGAGGATCGATCTGCGCGAATGCTCACGCGGAGTGAATCTCCGAAACGTGCAGATGAGGCCTCGATCAAAGGAACTGAACGAAAATTCTTGCTTCGTTCCTGAACGGCAGGAAGCTGGAAGGGGATCTCTGACAAACCCGCCCCTGCAGCCATCTCGCCTTCCGAACCGATGTCCCATACCCCACCCTCCATCAACTGCCGATGATCAATGCTCAAGGCATGCGGTTGCCTACCCTTGTTCCAAAAGCGTTGAGGCCATGCCGTACCGCGCCGGTACGGGGCCGAAGTATTCAAGATGAGTTTCTTCTTTTGAGGCAAATGATTCGAGGCTTGAGGCAAATGAACGGTAACCCTGGCCAAGGACGGCACCGACCAAATCCACTCCGTGGACCCCGGGGCCAATGGATACAAACCCAAGGAACTCAGGACATACCATGCACTCATTTGCCCGCAGTCTTCGTTACCGATTAACCCATCAGGACGATCGCTGTAAAACTCATCTTGGATACGGCGAACCTGCGCCAGCGTTTTAGCAGGCTTGCCCAGGTAATGATAGAGGTAGGCAATATGATGAGAAGGCTCGTTACCGTGGGCATATTGCCCAATCAAACCGGTGATATCCGCTTGTTCCCTGCCCACGGTCTTGGATTGTGTTAGGAACAAGGTGTCCAGCAGGGCTTCGGCACGGGCAG
>VGFN01000168.1 GCA_016868875.1 Bacteroidota bacterium | reverse complement strand
AAAGGGCCTTGGTGGTGGTGGATTTACCCTTTGGTTCCTACCAGGGAAATTCCAAAGAAGCCCTTCAGAGCACGGTCCGCATCATGAAAGAAGCGGGGGCCCATGCGGTGAAGCTGGAAGGGGGGCGGGAGGTTGTGGAATCCATAGTCCGCATCTTGACTGCGGGCGTGCCGGTCATGGGTCACCTGGGCTTGACGCCTCAATCCATTTACAAGTTCGGCACCTATTCGGTTAGGGCCCGCGAAGAGGCCGAAGCGGAACGCTTGATGGAAGATGCCAAGGCTCTTCAAGAAGCGGGCTGCTTTGCCTTGGTCCTTGAGAAAATACCTTCGGTCTTGGCGGCCAAAGTGGCAAGCGCGGTGCAAATCCCGATCATCGGAATTGGTGCGGGATCCGGGGTGGATGGACAAGTTTTGGTCATGCACGATATGTTGGGTTTGAACTCTGATTTCTCTCCACGGTTTCTACGGCGATACCTTCAATTGGACCAAGCCATCCTGGAGGCCGTCGCCCATTATGTTCGCGATGTTCGCAGCGGTGATTTCCCATCGGCCTCCGAACAATACTGATCATAACCCCACCAAGGCGATGACGAAGGACTGGCAAATTGTGTTTGAGGATAATCATTTGATTGCGGTGTCCAAACCCTCAGGGATGTTGACCCAACCGGATCCAGGAGGGGACCCGGATCTGTTCTCCCTGGTCCGGGAGGATTTGGCCATACGGCACCAAAAGCCTGGGGAAGCCTTCATGGGGGTGATTCATCGAATTGATCGTCCTGTTTCCGGTTTGGTGCTCTTTGCCAAGACCTCCAAGGCTCTGGAACGTATGAATCGCCTGTTCAGGGATCGCCTTGTTCAGAAAAGTTATTTGGCCTTGGTCAAAGAAAAAGTGAACAAGGAAACGGGGACGCTCCGGCATTTTCTCAAGAAAAACCACGAAAAAAACCGCGTCAACGCTCACGATACCGAAGTTCGGGATTCCAAAGAGGCCTTGCTTCATTATACCCTCCTGGCTCACCTGAACGGTCAATCGTTGTTACGGGTTCGTCCGGTCACCGGCAGGCCGCATCAAATCCGGGCTCAATTAGCAGCCATGGGTCATCCCATCGTCGGTGATGTCAAATACGGATACCCCGTAGCCCTCAAGGATCATTCCATTGCTTTGCATTCCTACAGTTTATCGTTCGAACACCCGGTGGGGGGTCAAGCCGTTCGACTAACCTGTGCCTTGCCCCGAATACCGCTATGGAAAGAATCAGCCCAGGTGCTTGAGAGCCTCCCTTCGGGTGAGGTTGGGTAATTCCGGGTGTTGTCCAACGAATTCCTTGACGGCAAGGGGGTTGGTACGGGCATATTGCCTAAGGGCCCATCCCATGGCCTTGGCCAAGAAAAATTCTTTGGTCTGGCGATGATCCAGACACAAGGTGCGGAGCCAATCAAAGCGGGTTTGGTCTTTCCAATGGAGTTGCAAAATCAAGGCTGATCGCTTCATCCATAGGTTGTTATGCGAATGAAGATGTTCTAGGATGCCCTCGAAGGCAGGACAGTGGCTGCCACCACGATCCAGCAGGTATATCCCCAAGCCTTTGGGGGCCCACCAATCCACCGTATCCCACCAACTCTTGGTTTGTATGCGGCGGTAAACATCCTTAGGCCAGTCCTCCGACCATTGTTTGCGGGTTTTCCAGGCCAGTTCCATGGCGGTGTATTGGAATTCCCGGGCATCCTGATTGCATAACAAATCAACAAGCGCTCGGACTTCTTCGGGGCTGTTCGTTGCAACCCCTTTGAGCTTATCCCATAACACGGATTGGTGTTCTTGCCTTGCGGCCTTGGGTAATCCTACAAAAGGGAACTGATGCCGCATATAGGCCTCCATGGGCGCAGCCCTTTCGCGTTGACCATGGCGGTGGACTTCCTTGATCCATGCCTCGGTGATTTCGACAGAATTCATCGAAGAAAGCGCAGGGAATGGATGTTTTCTTGAAGGAACAATGAGGCGTTTCGGTCGAATCGCAGAGGATCATCGGTTGTGTAGTAGATGCAGGTTGAACCTTGATCCAACGAAGATTCAATATCGGGGTGCTTGACGAGATAATTTTTCAGGGCCTGGGCAACCAAGGGGCCTTGTTCGATGATCTCGATCCGGGGAGGAAGGTAACGCCGAATCACAGGGGTTAGCAAGGGGAAATGGGTGCAC
>VGFN01000167.1 GCA_016868875.1 Bacteroidota bacterium | reverse complement strand
CTTGCAACGAGGCATTGCCCCACTCATCTTGTCTGGCGATCAAGGCCATCAGGCCATCGAATTCATGGTATTCCACCCCTCTTTCCTTGCCCATGTCCAAAGCAACGGGGTCCTTCTGCCCATAGAGGAGGACATGCTTCTGCTCCGCTTTGAGTTTGGCCACCACGGTCTGCAAGCCAAAGCCGTGCTTCTTGCCCAAGGCAACGATGATCCTGAAGATCCAATTGTCTTTGTATTCACCCAAAGGTGCAATTCCCCCGGCCGCGATGGTCAAACCCTCGTCTGCAAAGATGAGTTCCGGGTCCGCTTCCACTTTGTACCCCAAGCCCTGGCACTTGGGGCATGCACCGTACGGAAGATTAAACGAAAAGGTATTGGGCTGCGGCTCATCGTAGGCCAGCCCGTTTTCTAAATCAGTCAATAATTTGCTAAAATACCTCCATTCCCACCCCGCATCCACCGGGGTCCCGCACAGGAGGATTCCTTTGCCCAGCTTCAAGGCAAGGTCCACGCTGCTCTTCAGACGATGCGCCGAGTCCTTGCCCGGAATCAACAGATCCACCACCAATTCAATATCGTGCACCTTGTAGCGATCCACTTGCATCCGGGGTCGCAACTCCGTGACCTCTCCATCCACCCTGACCTTGGTGAAACCCTGTTTGCGCCATTGTTCGAAGAGATCGCGGTAATGGCCCTTGCGGCTGCGGACCAAAGGAGCCAATAGCATCAATTCCCGATGATGGTATTCGCTAACCAAAAGGTCCATGATCTGCTCCCTGCTGAACTGCTGCATCGCCTTGCCCGAAATCCATGAATGCGCCTGCCCAATGCGGGCATAGAGCAGCCTCAGGAAATCGTAGATTTCGGTCGTGGTACCCACTGTGGAGCGGGGATTGCGGGAGGTGGTCTTCTGTTCAATGGCGATCACCGGACTCAATCCATCGATACGATCCACCGCTGGCCGCTCCAGCTTGCCCATGAACTGACGGGCGTAGGCCGAAAAGGATTCCAAGTACCTGCGCTGACCTTCGGCATACAGGGTCGCAAAGGCCAAAGAGGATTTGCCGCTCCCGCTGGGACCGGTGATCACCACCAGGGACTGGCGGGGTATCTCCAAGTCTAGAGACTGTAGATTATGTTCTGAAGCGCCCTCGATGCGAAGGAAATCCGCCTTCGGCGCAGCAGAGGCCATCACCGGGAAGGTCCTTTGGGGCTAGGCGCATGCAGCCCCCATTCCGAAACCGGGACCAAGGCCCATCGCGATGCTTTCTGCGTAAATTCTGGGGTAGGCTTGCGCAGCGTATAGGGCTTGCGATCTTTGTTATGAAGATAGGGCTTGCGGATCCAGGGATTGAAAATTTTGAGTTGACGAAAGTCCATCCCCTGGCTGCGGGCATAGGCCGCCCAATTGGCAACCGGTTCTTGTATTGTCCATTCGGTGGTTTCGTAAGGTAGGTAAAGCTGAGCGGCTGTCAAATGAAACCCGTAGCGCTCGGGGTGTTTCATGATGGTCTTGATGGCGAGGATACGGGGCAAATACCGAGAGGTTTCGTTGTTCAGATGCAAGGCATGGTAAGAATCCTGGCCTTGGTACTGAGCCGCTTGTTGCAAGCCCGAAGTGCCCATGTTGTAGGAGGCAGCCACCATGGACCAATTCCCAAACTGGGCATGGGATTTCTGAAGATAGCGGCAGGCCGCTTCGGTCGCCAACCATGGATCGTAACGCTGATCCACCTCATCGTTGACCTGCAAACCATGTTGGCGGGCTGTGGCGGCCAAAAATTGCCAGAAGCCTTCAGCATTCGATGGCGAAATTGCATTGGCCAAGCCGCTTTCAGCCACGGCCAAGTATTTGAAGTCATCGGGAATTCCCTTTTCTTTCAGAACTTTCTCAATCATGGGGAACCATCGCGAGGCTCTCTTCATGTACAGCAACATGGTAGCCTGCCCGTAGACATTCTGTAACAATTCTCTTTCGACACGTTCCCTGAACTCAAAATCCCAAAGCGGTACTTTCTCTCCGGCGAAGGTCATTTCCTCAGGTACCGGAACCGAATACACCCGGTATTCATTCCAAAATTTCTCCCTGTAAGCCTTTTCTTCCTCAGCCTTGAAGCCCGTCAACGATCCTCCAATAAGCAAGGCGACACCAATTATGCCCAGACCACCCACGACCCCAATGGTGAGCAATGCCCAAAAAGATTTTAAGTCGCGAA
>VGFN01000166.1 GCA_016868875.1 Bacteroidota bacterium | reverse complement strand
CTTTGGCGCCCAGCGCTGCGCCCGCATGAATCAAGGCTTCGGAGATGGAGAGGTAGGAATCTTTGAGTTCGACGTATTTGCCGACCAAACCAATGTCAATTTGATGTTTGGGCGATCGCAAACTTTGTACAAAATTTTTCCATCCGCTGAGTTCAGGAGCCTTGCTCTTCTTGATTTTGAGTTTGCGAAGGACCAGTTGATCCAATTTTTCCTTCGCCATTTTGAGGGGGACTTCGTAGATGCTTGGTGCGTCCAAGGCTTCAATGACCGAGTCCGGGGTCACGTTACAGAACAAGGCCACTTTCCGTCTAATATCTTGGGTAATTGGCTGTTCTGTGCGGCAAATGAGCACATCGGGTTGCACACCTGTTTCCAGTAACATCTTGACAGAGTGCTGGGTAGGCTTGGTTTTGAGCTCGCCAGCGGCTTTCAAATAGGGAAGCAAAGTCAGGTGCAAAACCATGCAGCGATTTTCGCCCAATTCGAGTCGCAGTTGCCGAATGGCTTCGACGTAAGGCAAGGATTCTATATCGCCCACCGTACCACCGATTTCGGTGATGATCACCTCAAAGTTTTTGCTTTTGCCCAGAAGCAAAATTCGGTTTTTGATTTCGTCGGTGATATGCGGAATGACTTGAACGGTTTTGCCGAGATAATCCCCTCGACGTTCCTTTTCAATGACGGTTTGATAGATGCGGCCGGTGGTGACGTTGTTGGCTTGGCTGGTTTTGATGTCCAGAAAGCGTTCGTAGTGACCAAGGTCAAGGTCGGTCTCGGCACCATCATCTGTAACATAACATTCGCCATGTTCATAGGGGTTCAAGGTGCCGGGATCCACATTGATGTAGGGGTCCAACTTCTGTATAGTGACCTTAAGGCCCCTGGCCTGAAGCAATTTGGCAAGGGAGGCGGCAAGAATGCCTTTGCCTAACGATGAGGTTACTCCACCCGTAACGAATACATATTTGGCCACAACAGGAATGTTTCTACGGGATTCAAAGGTAAGCCTTTGGGGGCATTGTCGTATCCAAGAAATTTAAACCCTGGGGAGCAGGTTAAACCCTTGTTTAATTATGCTTTACGTACATAGAGCCGATTTTGCTCTTTGCGCAATACGGTGACGGCGGTTTCGGCCTCGATCCAACCGTCTTCGGATTGGGCTTCCAGGCTTTGTCCCTGGATTAGAATTTTGCCAACCGGATTAAGCCTGGTCTTGGAGATTCCCGCAACTCCTACCCACTGCTCGGCGTCGGAGGCTTCCGATAAGGGGCTTTGGAGCACCAATTTTCGTAAAGGTCCTTGGGTAAACATGCGCTCCCCCCAAAGCAGGAACATGACCCCAAGGCCAAGGATGGGGATAAGAACCGCGAGCACGGCGCTCATTAACCTAGATCCGCTAGTGGCGCCTTCGCTTTGGGGTAACGACCAACCATCGTTATCGAGCATGGAGCCGACCAAGGCCAGAAAGATCACCGCAAAGCCTAAAGCGCCTACCCATCCGAACCCGGGAATAACCCAAATTTCGAGGCCTATCAGCAGCAAACCCGCGATGAAAAGGAGTATTTCCCAATTCGTGGCTAGTCCTTCCAGGTACAAAGGCGCAAAATACAAGGCAGCAGCAACCAAGGCGGCCACCAAGGGAAAACCAATTCCAGGGCTTTGCAATTCGAAATAAATGCCCCCCAGCATCAGCAAAATCAATAGGCCACTGACCGCGGGGTTCAAAAGAAATTGGAGGAAGTAGTCCAAGGCGCTGAGTTTCTGTTGAACGATCTCCTTACGACGGACCCCCAGCATTTGGAGGACCTCTTCTTCAGATGCAGCAGTACCGTCACTGATCCCTAAACGGACGGCTTCGGAGCTAGTCAAGGTCAAGACCTTGCCGGAATCCACAACGCCGGGGTACCCGAGGCCGGGGTCCACCATGCATTCGGCAAGGCGGGGGTTACGGTTACGGGCTTCAGCGGTGGCCCTCATGGTGGCCCTCATATAGGACTGGTATTTGTCCGGTACGGGGGTGCCTTCTTGGTTGACCACCGTCGCGGCACCGATGCTGGCACTGGGAACCATGTAGATTCGGTTGGCCGCCAAAGCAATCAGGGCACCTGCAGAGGCGGCATTGTTATCGACCCAAACCACGACGGGTATTTTGCTTCGAAGTAGACGGGTGCGTACGCTGTCTGCCAGGTCAACTTGCCCACCGTAGGTGTTGAGGCGGATAAGCACAAGGTCAGC
>VGFN01000165.1 GCA_016868875.1 Bacteroidota bacterium | reverse complement strand
ATGGTGGAAGCAAGGCTGCAATTGCCTGAAAGCTATCGTTTAACGGCCCTTAGCGCCGTTCATTTGGTGCAGCGAATTCATGAACTTCCGCAAGGGGGGCTGAGCGGATTTCTTACCCCTGCTCAAGCCTTTGGCTCCAAATTGATCACCCAAATCCCGGGTTGTGCTTACGTGGAGGAATCCACTGAGGCAAGCCCAGCCTTGTAAGTCGCCAAGGCCCGAAGCCGAGCCTGGGCATGGTCCACCATGGGCGCAGGATAGGTCAGTTCATCCACTTCGGGCACCCAACGCCGGATATAATGGCCTTGAGGATCAAATTTGCGGGTCTGCTCGTACGGGTTAAAGACCCGGAAGTACGGGGCCGCATCGTTGCCGCAGCCGGCAGCCCACTGCCATCCTCCAACGTTGCTCGCCAAATCGTAATCCAAAAGGTGTGCCGCAAACCAAGCTTCGCCCCAACGCCAATCGATCAGCAAATGCTTAGTCAAGAAACTGGCGACAATCATGCGCACCCTGTTGTGCATCCAACCGCTCTGTTGGAGTTGCCTCATGCCGGCATCCACGATGGGGTAACCGGTATTCCCTTGGCACCAACGCTCGAATTCTTCCGGATTGTTCCGCCAAGCAATATGATCGTAGGCCGGCTTGAATGCGCGATCCACCGTATGAGGATAATGCCACAAAATGCTTTGGTAGAAATCCCTCCAAATCAATTCGTTCATGAAGGTATCGCTTAGGGTAATCGCCTTGGACGCAAGTGTTCGAACCGAAAGGGTTCCGAAGCGAAGGTGCAAGCCCAGGCGACTGGTTCCTTCCACGGAGGGGATATCCCGCTTTTGAGCATATTGTTGTAACACATAGGTGTTGATTTGAAGTTCTGGCCAAGGAATGAGCGACTCCTGGAATCCCATGTCCTCCAAAGCAATTGACAGCGCCGTTTGGGGTTGGCTTGCCCATTGTCGGTGTTCCTCCTCGTGGATGGAAATCGGTTGAATATCGTTGCCGTTGATCAATTCCCGCCACCGCCTGGCATAGGGGGTAAAGACAGTGTAGGGTGTTCCATCCCCTTTCAAGACCCTGCCAGGCTCCATGACGCAATGGTCCGAGGCGGTGGTTACCCCGATGCCTCTTTGTTGCAACCATGCGGTGATAGACTGGTCTCTCTGCCGGGCATAAGGTTCGTAATCCCTGTTCCAGAACACATGACCCACCGAGATTTCCTCTACAATTTGGGGCCATACCTGCTCCGGTTGCCCGTAATAGACTTTCAAACCGCTACCGTATGCTTGAAGTTCGCGATGCATGGCTTGCAGGGTGCGGTGAATGAACATGACCCTTGCATCCTGTTTGTTGTCCAACCTGTCGAGGATGTTGCGGTCAAAGATGAAGATTCCTTGGACCTTGGCCCCACTGTTCAGGGCCAATTTCAAGGCGCGGTTATCGTCCAAACGCAGGTCTCGGCGAAACCAATGCAAGTGAACGGGATTGGAAGGCATCAGAGACCTTTGAGGTTGGCCATTCCACCGTCTACCCCCCAGATTTGCCCGGTGACCCAAGAGGATTCTGGGTCCAGCAGGAATCTGATCACGGAGGCGGGTTCAGAGGCCTCACCCACACGACCCAAGGGATGCCTCTTGCCGGAAGCTTCCTCCTTCTCGGGGGTGGAGAGCAGAGAACCTGCAAGAGGCGTTCTCGTCAAGGAGGGGGCTACCGCATTAAAGCGAATTTGTTGACCGGCGTATTCGGAGGCCAAACTCAAGGTGAGGCCTTCCAAGGCAGCTTTGGCCGCAGCAATAGCGCTGTGATAGGGCATGCCCACACGGGCCGCTACCGTGCTCATCAGGACCACCGAAGATCCCCCGGCATTTTTGAGGGCAGGGAGGGCGGCTTGAATGCTCTGCACGGCACCCATCCAATTGAGTTCCATCGTCTGACGAAAATCATCCGGGGATGTACGGTGGAAGGGTTTTAGCGGGATATTGCCCGGCATGTACGCCAAGCCGTGCAGCGTCTCGGGCAAGGTTGCCGCAGGAGCAGGTTCTCCCGATAACACATCCCAACCGGTCCACAAAGCCGAGCCACCTTCCATGGCCTGCCGGCCCCAAACATAAACCGTGGCGCCACGGTCTTGCAGTTGACGGACAAGGGCTGCGCCAATCCCGGACCTTCCCCCGACCACGAGGTAATTGCGCCCAGCAAGGGAAGCCTCCATCAGGAATTCTTGCCGATTTCGAGGTACTTCAGGAATTCACTGCGAACA
>VGFN01000164.1 GCA_016868875.1 Bacteroidota bacterium | reverse complement strand
CCGAAGGGTGGCCGAACCGGCCGGAATTTCATGTTGCAGGCCGAAAAGCCCCCGCCTTTTTTGCACAGAAAAGACCTGCTTACTTTTTTCATGGCGAGGTGGAAGATGCCCAGGCCTTCATGTTGTCTTGCGATGCGATGGTCTTTCCTTTGAGAATGGGCAGCGGTCTCAAGATCAAAGTTTTGGAGGCCATGGCTTTGGGTATCCCAGTGATCTCCACGGCCCAAGGCGTACAAGGCATGGGCTTGACTCCTGGAGAAAATTACCTGCATGCTGAAAATGCCAAGCAATTTGCGCAAGTCGTGAGGGATATTTTGGATTCTCCGAACAAATTGCCTCGATTATCCGAACATGCCTTGCTTAAATTTCGTAACAATACGAAGCATTTGGAACAACTTGCCGCCTTGAACAATTTTCTGCGATCATCCTTCGCCTCTAACGACAAGGCAACAACCCCACCTGTATGATACTCTCGCTTATCGCCTTGACGGGGTGTATCACAGGCTTGGGTCTTGTGCATACCTACGGGATTTATCCTTGGCATATGCGCAGGCTGGCCAAACGGCCACAGGATTGGGAGCCCCTGGAGGAATTTCCGAAGGTGATTCTCCTTATAGCGGCATACAACGAAGAGGCCATGATTCAGGCCAAAATTCAATCCATATTCAGAAATCATTATCCCAAATCGCGTTTGACGGTGGTTGTTGGAACGGATGCCTGCACGGACGGCACGGATATGCTGTTGGAACGAATGTGCCAAGAATACCCCGGATTGCTTCACCGAAAATTTCCTGCAAGGACAGGTAAACCGGGAATCATCAACCGCCTTTATCAAGAATATCCAAGCGAGGTGGCTGATTCCGCCATCCTGGTTTTGACGGATGTGGATGCAATCTTCGAAGAGCGTACCCTGGCCGAGCTGGTTCTGCCCTTCTCAAGTCCCAACGTGGCCGGGGTACAGGCCAATATTAAACCCATTCTTGATACGCAATCCACACTTACCACGACTGACACTCTGTCTGGAAACGTGGTTGCCCAAGAATTGCGTTATATGGAAGGAGAAATGTTATCCAAACAAGGCGAATCCAGAAGAGGGACGGTTATTGGGGGCTATGGCGCCCTGATGGCGATGCGATGGGATAGGTTTGAGCCATCGCCGGATGGACTGCTGGTGGACGATTTCTTTTGGTTTGCCCGTTTGCTTCTTAAGCCCGAAGCTCAAGTCGTCTTTGCCGAGAAGGCAGTGGCTCGCATGCCCTTGGAGGGAAGCCGGGCGATTCAATTTCGGCGAAAACGTCGCCTTGGCAAAGGTAATCTCCAGAACTTATGGATCTTTAAATCCCTCGCTTTGCACCCCAAGACAGCCTATTGTTACATTTCCCATAAAGTGCTTCGGTGGTTAAGTCCTTGGCTTTTGATCGCCAGCTATAGTTCATGCACAGCCCTCATCACCATGCAGTGGACGATGCTTGAAACGTTCGGATTCACCTTGAATTGGCTTGCCCTTTCTTTGCTCTTGCCCCTTGGGTTCAGATTACTGACCCTTCCTTTGCATGGGTGGAAGTCCTTCCAAACCAAGGTTCAATGGCTTGAGCATTTTGGGCTGATGAATGTAGCGTTGGTGTTAGGCGCCTACGATTTGATCTTCAAGCCGACCCGACAGGTTTGGTGGGACAACCGTAAGATTCCTTCCCCAAGGTCGAAGGGTTAAAATCCAAGGGACAGCCCTGCGGAATACCCTTTGAAATCGCCCAGGGTAAATGCCTCCGCATGCAAGGCGATCACAACCAATTTGAATCGTAAGCCCAGTCCTATCCGCAATTGTTGCTCGCTGTCGATCTGAATATCAAGGGGATTGCTAAGGCTGGTCCATTCTTCGGTGAGGTTGGCGGGGTTGTTAGGACTTGGGGTTAATCCGGAACGAACAGCATAATTTCCTTTGGCAGCCAGCGAGAAGGAGGAGTTCTGAAGACCAATGCTGGCATAAGGGGTGAAGGCCAATATTTTCTTGGAGAGCACAATACCCAAACCGGTGGCCCTGCCTTCCATATACAATTGTTGCTTAGAGAAATCCCGTGAACCGCTAATCGTTTGGTTGGTCACTTGGATGCCCGGCGCAACATTGTAGGGTTTAAACGTAGTGGGTTCTATGCGCGTATCCAATTCATAACTCATCCTTGAATGATTGGCATACAGACTCAAACTGAAGGGGAGTACCTTGACCACCGGAATCCATTGCAGCAATTCATGCTTTAGGCCAAGACCCCAAAAGTTAATCTTCCCGGAAAGGATATTCTCGGGAATTATACCATTCCCCAAAGTGGACAAATCGAGGGTTGGGGCGTAACGAATACTCA
>VGFN01000163.1 GCA_016868875.1 Bacteroidota bacterium | reverse complement strand
CTATCCCTCAATTAGGAAATGAAGCATACAGCTTTAGTGGACTGAAAACAAGTGTTTTGTATTATTTGGCTAAGCAGAAACCAGACCTTGAGGATCGCCAAGATTCTGCCCTGAGGGATCTCTGTGCTTCCATACAGTCCACGGTGGTCGAGGTCCTGATGAGGCCGGTCGTTCATCATGCGGGCCTTAGGAAGCCACGAAGTCTGGGTCTTGCGGGCGGTGTCGCGGCCAACTCCTTGCTTCGCTCTCGCTTCTTGGCATTGGGCGAGCAATTGGGATGCCAAGTGCATATCCCGCCCATGAGCTGGTGTACCGATAATGCGGCCATGATCGCGGCATCGGCGCGCATCCTTTTGGATCATGGGTACGTATCAGGGGAGGCAATGGGCCAAAAGCCATTACCCCGTTGGCCGTTGATGGAATACCTTGGTGAACTTTCCGTCTTAAACCTGGGCCTACAAGGCGGGTCTTAGCGCTGTGCCAGATTCAACAGATTCACCGGATTCGTTGTCATCACCGGAAGGCGTTTCTGCCCAAAAGGCCTGGGAGCTGGAATTGCTCGCTGAATTTGCCAACGAAGCGACCCGCAACAGGGCCTTCACCAAGCTGATGGAGCGCTACCGCAAAGCCCTTTACTGGCATATCCGTCGCATGGTTTTGGACCATGATGAGACCGATGATCTGCTGCAGAACACCTTTATACGCTGTTACCAGAGCTTGGACCGCTTTGAGGCCCGATCCGGCCTGTACACCTGGCTCTACCGAATTGCAACCAACCTCTGCCTCTCTCATCTAAGCCAAAAGAAGCGTCGCCGTATGCTATCGCTGAGCGACGACACGGTGCGGTTGGAGGCCGAACTCAAGAGGGTGACCCCCCAGGAGCGATTGGGTTCGCCGGAATACTTGCTGGAGAAGGCCTTGTTGAAGCTGCCCCCTAAGCAGCGTTTGGTCTTTCAGATGCGGTACTACGACGAATTGCCGTACGAGCAGATGTCGGAAATTCTGGGAACCAGCGAAGGGGCCCTCAAGGCCTCCTACCATCTCGCCTTCAAAAAAGTAGAAGCAATCTTGAAGCGCCGTTAAACCCAGCCCCTCTTTCGAATGTCCATAAACCACTCTTCATAAAAATGGATCTCCAACGCCATCCCAAGATTGCTTTCAAGCAGGATTACCCGATTCCTGAAGGGTATGATGAGGGATTCTCCCACCGTGTCTTGGCACGTTTGGAGAGGGTCGATGACGATGCTCCTTCGCTGAATCCTGGGGTAGTGACCGTCCTCTTGGCATGGTCGGGCAATGCAAGGGCCTGGGCAGTGGCAGCCAGCTTGGCATTGGTGGTGGGGGGATGGTTTCTGGGGCGCCTATGGTGGTCCGGTGCTGAACCTGTCATCGAGGCCAATGCGTCCTCGGATTTGTTGGCCAATCTCCGTGCAGAGGAGGCCCATGACGCCGTTCTGCATAGCGCAAATTTGGAGCTCCTTGAAGAGGTCGTGGAGCAAGATCCCAACAGCCAAGTCCTGCTAAGTGAATGGGCAGAACAAATGAGCAACGACCCTGTTACCATGCAAGAAGCCCTCACCGCCTTACCCCATGACCTGGGTGCCTTGGTGGAAGAGGCTGAGGTCAAGATTTAATCTTCGATATAATCGAATGATTTTAATTTAAATCAGTAAATTAAACGAAAAAATATTCTAAAAATAAAGCCATGATGAAGTACCTTTTCGCTTTCGCCCTGCTATGCACTTTTGCGGCCACCGCCGAAACCCTGCCCCAAGAAAGAATCAAAGCAGCCAGGGTGGCCTACCTCAGCAGGGAGTTAAGCTTAAGCCCTGAGGAAGCCGAGAAATTTTGGCCGGTGTACAACCAATACGATGAGCAACGCGAAGACCTTAGGGCCAGAATTCGTGATCTCATGGATGAATCCCGAACCAGAGGGTATTCCAGTGATGACAAAGCCAATGCAGCCTTGGATGAAATGCTGAGCATCCGGGAGCAGGAATTGCAGCTCGAAAAGAATTTCCGGAAATCCATGCAGGGCATTTTACCATCACGCAGACTGGTGGTGTTGCATCAAGCCGAAAGGGAATTCCAGAAGGAGTTGATTCGGCGAATCCAAGACCGCAGGGAGCCCAATCGCCCCAACCGAGGCAGGCGCTAAGTTTGCTCCTGTGGAGCACAGCCATTTGAGGGACCTGTTCAGGAGGCATATTGCCCCAACCTCGCCTTGGTCCATGGCTTTGGAGGTGGACCGAGCAGAGGGCTCCTACATTTACGATTACCGGGGCAAGGGCTACCTTGATTTTATTTCTGGGATTTCGGTGAGTATTGTGGGGCATCGGCATCCTGTCGTTCATCGTGCAGTGACCGAGCAATTG
>VGFN01000162.1 GCA_016868875.1 Bacteroidota bacterium | reverse complement strand
AATGGGCCAATAATTCTGGTCTCTGCCAGATTTACGTTGGCCCGAACGACCTGCCCTTGGCCAAACGCCTGGGCGGACTCCTCGAAAACGATACCAACCGATTGTATATCCGTGCGGTGGACCAATCCTTGTCCGCTTCACCATGGGTGGTCAGCCGTCCAACCATGGTCAAGAGTTGCGTGGCTTCCCTCTTGTTGGTGAATGCTTACGGCAACGATCCCAACCCCACACTGAATGTCGATACCCTATCTCTGCACTACAAAGCCTGGTTGGATAGTTTGGGCTTCGGAGGGGTGGGAGGGGTGGAAGAAATACGACTTTTTCAAAAAATCGGAAACCGCTACACCCAGCTTTCCATCAACAACCGGATTCAGGCCAGAATTTTTGGGCGTTTTGGACGCATCCTTTGGATAGCCCCTGATTTCGATTTGGCGATGCAATTCTCCTCCAGAACCTTGGGTAACGTTTTGGCCCAAGGAGGCCATGTGCTCCTGGCCGCCAAAGCAGATGCAGGGACGCCGGCTTGGACTCCAGCTTACGAATCATCCCCCATTGATTCGGTTCAAGAAATTCCTGCAGGCTACAGCTTCCTGGTCACCGATACATCGAGTCTTTTGCCTTTGTCAGGACAATGGAACGGTCAGCCCTGGACCCTGCCGACCATGACCCATCAAGGTTTCAGTTCGGGGAATCGCCCACTCAGGCTGGGCGCTTCGTCCATCCCCCTCTATAAAATTAATTTGTTGTTACGAGACGACAACAACCCTGCCCCTCCCTTTCCCTTGTACAACGGCTCCACGGTATGCATGGGGGTCAAAGTCAATCCCCAGACCGGCGGTTCCTACACCCTGTCTTCCATCGAATTGCACCGCATGCTTCCGCCTTCCTACATGCTTCAGATGCTTCGCCTTCTCAAAACCCGTATCTGGCAATGGCCGAATCCCTGATCCGGCTTGCCGTTTGGGCCAGTGGCCAAGGCACCAATGCCGAGAACCTTATCCGTTTCTTCAAATCCCATCCTCGAATTCGAGTGGCCTTGGTAGTTTGCAACAAGGCTGATGCCCCTGTCCTGAGCAAAGCATCGGCCCTCAAGGTTCCCTCCATCCTGATCGGCAAGGAAAGTTGGCGGCAGGAGCAAGATCTTTTGGATCAATTAAAGGCCTTCCAAATCGACGCGATGGTGCTAGCAGGATTCCTGTGGCGTATTCCGGAATTTCTTTTGCGAGCCTATCCCCAACGCATCCTCAATGTTCACCCCTCCTTGCTCCCGGATTTTGGTGGGAAGGGCATGTACGGCGAACGCGTTCATCAAGCGGTTTTGGATGCTGGTCGAAGCGAATCCGGCATCACCATTCACTTAGTGAACGAGGCCTACGATGAAGGCGCCGCAATCGCCTCTTTTCGCTGTCCGGTGCACCCAGAGGATACGGTTCATGCCCTTTCGGAGCGAATCCACCGCCTGGAGCAAACCCATTTGCCTGCAGTAGTGGAGCAATGGGCCCTGGGCAACCTCGGCCTTTGAGGGCGTTTTTGGGGTTAACTTTGATTATTCCTTTTTCAAGTAGTTAAAAACCACGTATGTTCTCCAACATCCTCCCCTCTATTCGCTTTCCTTTTCGATGGACGCCCACGAACAAGGTCAGCTCCAAGGTTTCAGCTGCCTTCTCGGTGATTGTTTGGGCGTGTTATGGCCCCATCTTTTCATCATACGCCCAGGCCTGCCCTACCGGAACCTCGCAACTTATCGTGGTGATTCGTACCGATAATTACCCTCGAGAGTCCTCCTACCGCCTGCAGAATCAAAGCGGAGCGGTGCTTGCCTTTCGAGATACCGGATATTTCACCCAGACTGCAACCTATTACCGGGATACCCTATGCATTCCTAACACATCATGCTTGACGTTTACCATGATGGATTCGTACGGTGATGGATTATGCTGCGGGCACGGAAATGGTTTATTTCAGTTGTGGTGGAACGGCAATCTCCTGGCGAGCGGGGGACAATTCACCCACAGCGATGTCCGTTCCTTGAATTGCGCTCCCACACAGAGTTGCCAGACGGCCCTTGCCATTGATACCGGGAATCACAGCGCCCCGGTTCGAAACTCCTGGTACGCTTATACGGCCCCCGTCAGAGGGCGCTATCGAATCAGCACTTGTCCAGCCAATCCAAGTTTCAATACCCGTATTTGGGTCTATAACCAATGCAATGTTCCGGTATTGGCCAACGACAATATGGGAACCGTTTTCTTCAACGACTCCTCAACCGCCTGCGGTATCCGCGCGGAAGTTATGGCATTCCTGGATACCGGGAGAATTTATTATATGCGCATCGGCGGAGATAATTCTTGTACCGGGCCTATCGCTTTTCGCTTGCAATACGACGG
>VGFN01000161.1 GCA_016868875.1 Bacteroidota bacterium | reverse complement strand
CCTCAAATCATCGTCTTGCCGGAAGGAACCTTCTACCGTTGGCTGCAAAGCCGCAACAAATTAGGAGGTCAACACAAAGTGCCTCGCTTGGTCAATCATCGGGAAATCGCTAATTCTGTGTTAGAATTGCTGTGAGATATCTCAAAGACCGCTGATCTACAGGAAATTACCGAATAAAACCTTAGTGATCCCTGTTGGCCGCAAAGCTTAACAAATCCTGTAGGCTTTGTCTTGCTTCTCCTTCCGGAAAAGTTGTCAATAGCATTTTTCCCTCCTCCACCTTGCTTTGCATCGTTTGCATCGCGTATTGAATGCCTCCGGACCTTTCAATAAACTGAACAATATAATTAATGTTCTCGATTCGCTCCGGGCGGTCTTTGATCATCCCGATGACTTTACGCCGCTCCAAAAAGGAGGCCTTGCCCAAGGCATGGATCAAGGGCAAGGTAAGTTTCTTTTCTTTGATGTCGGCTAATGGTGCTTTCCCTGTACGATGACCCTCAAAATCAAGCAAGTCATCCCGCATTTGAAAAACGATCCCTAGGATTTCCCCAAACTGCCTCGCCTGCTCTACCCTAGAATCCGAAATTTCTTCGAGCACCGAAGCAACCCCCACTGCACAACACGTAGCCATTAAAGAGGCGGTTTTGGCCGAAATAATTCGGAAATAAACCTCTTCGGTGATGTCCAAACGCCTTGCCTTCTCGATTTGCAGGAGTTCTCCTTCGCTCATTCGTTGGACGGCATCCGATGTCAGATGCAAGACCGAATAATCCTTATGCTCCAAGGCCAACAAAAGGCCTCTGCTGAGCAAATAATCCCCAATCAAGACGGCAATTTTGTTTTTCCATAAAGCGTTTACGCTCCAAAACGCTCTGCGCATAGGCGCTCCATCCACCACATCATCATGAACCAAGGTTGCCGTATGCAACAACTCCACCAAGGCAGCCGCCCTGCGGGTTCGTTCCCCGCATTCGCCATAACATCGCGCAGACAGATAAACCAGCATAGGGCGTATTTGTTTGCCCTTGCGTCGTACGATATAACGCGTAATCCAATCCAGCAAGGGTACCTTGCTGCGCATGAGGTCCCTGAAAGCTGATTCAAATTCGGCCAATTCGAGGGCTACCGGGGCCTTGATCCGATCTAAAGCGGAATCTGCCACAGGCCTAATAGACCTCGGTCCGTAAACTGGAAGAGTAATTGAGCTTGAGTGCGTTCGCTTTGCGTAGCTCTTGCTTCACATCGGTCACAATTCCCATCTTGACTTCACGGTCAGCTTTGATGGACGTTGTTAACAAAGGCACTTCCTGCTCTGACCTTGCAGCTCTTTCTTTGTCAATGAACTCTGCAATCATGGATGGGGTCGCAAAGGCGTCGTTCAACTGAATGCGCGGTGCTGTTCCAAACTGCGCGCGATAAGTTTCGGTAGGTACGCCGATGTGGATATACGACACCAAAGACTTTTTCTCTAGCTTCTGAATTTCGGTGGCTTGTGGGACTACGACTTTGACCTTGAGGTCGGTTTCTCGCATCACCGTCGTCACCATGAAGAAGAAAAGCAACATGAAAACGATATCCGGCAAGGATGCCGTGCTGATGGCCGGGGTGGGTTTTTCTTTTTTCTTAAGCTTCATGGCTTGGCTCCGAGGGGTGAGGACCGGTTGAATTCAAGGCTTAACCCTCAGGTTCAGCTTCTGAAATCACCTGTCGGTAATAATCTTTGATCTCGTTTTGACGACTTTCGGGTAGCTGATCCATACCACGACCGTATAGCATCCTTGCCCTGGCATCTCTCAATTCATTGTAGGCCGCTTTGAGTTCGTTGTGCACTTGGATATAAATGTTGTACGAGGTGCCCCTGTCGTTCTTCAGGGAAATGATCGCCTTCTGAGGGGATTCCGATAATTCGGGATTCTTGGAAGGATTGTCAACAAAATCCTTGGCCAAACGCTTGAGCGCTTTGATATCCGAAGGCTGACCGTCCACCAAGAGCATGTCGTTGGCATTCACCAAGACTTGCAGCACATTGCGTTCCTTGATCCTGATATCGTTCTTGGGCTGATTTTCTTCGGGCATCGGGGGAAGCTTGATGGAGATTCCTTTGTCCGTGTCAATCGTCGTGGTTACCAAAAAGAATATCAATAGCAGGAAGGCGATATCCGCCATTGATCCTGCATTCACTTCGGGAACTGCTCTGGGCATAACAAATAAATTGGTCGCTTGGAGTGGCTAGACTTTAGCGTAAGGCACTTAAAATTTCACCGACCACTAACAAAACAAAGGTCAAAATACTGGTAATGTACAGCATGATCAACGAAGCGCCAATTAGCTTGGAGGAAGATGCTGTTATTCCGAATTTTTGGTATGAATCCAAAACCTCGTTCCCTGACAAAACATAGCTTAAACCAAAAATC
>VGFN01000160.1 GCA_016868875.1 Bacteroidota bacterium | reverse complement strand
ATCACTTGGGGCGATCGTTCGGTGCAACCGTTGAGGGTGGCATCGACCGAAAACATGGAACCCGCATCCAAATGGGTTACCCGACGGTACCGAAGGGTATCCCCCACTTGCAGAACCCCGTCCTTGAGCCACTGGTAGCCTTGGTAATTTTGAGTCCACAAGGTGTCGAATCCTCCGCTAGGGCAAAAGATCAAGTTATTGGGGGTAACCGTGGGGTTGTGGGTGCATTGGGCCGTTGCCGAAGGGCTCATGAGGAAGAGCCAAGCTGTGCCCGCACCAAGCATGAGAACCACAAGCAACCTGGAGTACAGCCAGGTGAATTGAATTTTAAAGACCAATTTCGAATTCATACAACCTTTTTTGACAAGCCAAAGGTAATTTAGATTCCATCATGGTTTAATGGAGTAAATTCCTATTCCTTGGTCTTGCCTGTTGACGAATTTCAGGAATTAAGGTTTTGAAGCCCTAGAAAGCCCCGTAAGACAAATCAGGATAGGGAATGAGGGCCTCAAACAAGGCGACCAAAGGGCTTTTGATCAGCAAGGTGATGCTCAGAATTAGGATTCCAAGCAATAGTGCAACGCCAACATTGCCTTGGCTGAGCTCGTTATTTTCATCAAGGTCACCGGTGATTCTGTGAAAAACCTGAATGCTACCTGCAATCGTTAGGTAAGCGAAAAGGCAACTTAAAGAATAAAATGCCAACAGGTATCCGGCCGAATGAAGTACCCAGCCTGTATTCTGATGTTGAGTAAAGTGTTGAATCATGGAAATCATGGGTCCTGATCCTTGACTTATGAGCAAAGCGAGGGATAACATAACGGCTGCAGCAAGAATATTGAAGACAAGACTTTGTGGAAGAATACCAAGCTTCTTGCGTAGCGCGCGGCTCAAGATTCGATGACTGAACATGAGGAGGCTCAAGCCAAAAATTAAGTTGATGAGAAGGTAAATGCAGGGTAACAAAATATTGTTCATAATTCAAAAGATTTTAATGCAAGACAATTCGCCACTGTTCGGCGCGAAAATTCCGAGGTACTTCTCCAATCTCAGGTCCACAATACCCTGAATTTCGTTTCAAAACCGTAGTTTCAACGAAATAGTACTTTTGACCTTGATGAACTAAATTGGGTAGTCCAGGTCGTTTGGGAGCATACGGAAGGCCCAACATGGAATGTCCGGGACCATTCATCACCACTGCCTTCAAACCCATGCATCGCAAAAGCGTGTAGAGAAAAACGGTTCTTGTATCACAATCTCCCTTAAAATCAGCTAAGAATTCCAGAGGGGACAAAACCCCGGCCGGATCCGCATTGGCATAACATCCTCCAAAAGGCTCTTTGGAAAGGGGAATATGCCGGGGATTTCGATGATATTTTCGAATGAAATGGCTATTTTTTTGAATATCCCTTGACTCCATTTCAGGGTGGCTGTGAGGATGCACCAAGGTATAAGGTATATTTTGAACCATTTGAACCACCATTCTGGAGGTTTCGGAAACATTGAGTTCTTTGGCTAAGGCCATTCTCCGCAACCTGTTGGCTAAGACACGAATATACGGAGCGTCATGGGCCACCATGATGCGGTAATTCGGGCTGTTGCGTATCCATGAACTGAGGGTTACCTCTTGCCTGGTTTTACGGGATTCTTCAAGGATAGGGAGAGGTATATCAACCCAGATTTTCCAAACGCGGCCATTGCAGTCCTTCCAGCTCCACCAACGCACCAAGGTATCCAAAACCTGTCTTTCTATAAATTTTCCCGGAACTAAATTTGATGGACTTATTCGCTGATAACCTGATGAATAAGCATTGGAGGGAGCGGAATTTTCAAACTGTTCCTTCCAAAAAATATCGGCATCAGGGTCTTGGTAGCAACCCGTAAAACACAAACAAAGGACGACCATGAAGACACAACACGATCGTATAGAATGCAGGCTCTTGGATTGCAGTCTCCTATCGTGCCAAGTGGATTGGAGGTTCATTCTATGAAGGTATGCACGACCAATTGAATTTTGTTAGGTCGTTGAATGGAGACTCTCTACCCAAATTGGTCTTGTCATCCTGACCAATAAGGCGACCCAAGAGTTGAACACCTTACCCTTTTTCGTCAGGTGTATCCGGCAACTCAGCTGATTTTCGGGCATCCCAGGCCTTCTTAAGGCCGAGTCCGGCCCCAGCCGCCATCAAGATGCCCAGGCCCCCGTCGATGGGGACACCCGCTCCTCCTGAATCTCCTGATCCTCCACCGACGTTGTTGGGGTCATCGGGCGGAGGGGGCTGGGCCAAAGTGATTTGGATACCAACGAGGAAAGCGGTGAACGCTAAGGCTAATAAGTAGGCTTGGCGTTTGATGATTGTTATAAAGGAATTGCTGATTGGAGTAAGCCGTTGCATAAGGGAGTAGGGATTGGGAGTAGGGATTGGGTTAGGGGGG
>VGFN01000159.1 GCA_016868875.1 Bacteroidota bacterium | reverse complement strand
GGATCGATTGGGTCCATCAGCCAAAACGAAACCTCCAAAACTACAAGGGACGTTTACGGCTCTACGGAAGTCGTTTTGACAAAACCCAAAGGCTGGAAAACGATAACGGCCCGCTCTACAGCGACGGTTTTCAGCAAGAATACCTCAAAGCCGAATGGCAAGGGATTTGGACCTCCTCTCCCCGATCGGAATGGGTTTACGGCATGGGCACCGTCAGGGATGCGGTCCGCAGTGAACGGTACGGCGGCTCTTCCGCGGAGAGGGTTAATCCGGTGTGGTATGTGTTCCAACAATGGGATTATCGCTTGAGCGATCGGGCTTCGATGCTTGCGGCAGTTCGCTTTGACCGCTACCAACTCTTTGGTTCAGCGTGGAGTCCCAAGGTGGCCTTGCAATGGTGGCAAAATCCCCAAGTCAATTGGAAGGTGTCGGTAGCCCGAGGTTTTAAAACTCCGGATTTCAGGCAATTGTACCTCAACTTTATCAACCCAGCGGCAGGCAATTACCGGGTTTTGGGGAGCCTGAATGCACAGGCTGTGATTGCCGCTTTGGATTCAGCAGGACTCCTGTCTTCGCTTACCCCGCAATACAGCCTCCTTCAGGCGTTGAGGCCGGAGTATTCCACCTCCCTGCAGTTGGGGCAAACGAGGTATGGTAGAACCCAAAAACTCGATTGGCGATGGGAAATCCACGGTTTTGCCCACCTTCTCCAAAACATGATTGATAGCCGACCGGTCGCTATCCAAACCGACGGTTCCCAAATCTTTTCGTACCTTAACATTAATCAGGCCTATACCGCAGGGATCGAAAATAAACTCACCTTGGAGCATCCACGTTGGTCTGCTAACTTAGGCTGGCAAATGTTATGGACCGGCCGACCCGAAGACTGGCGCCGTATTCGTAACAAAGAAGTATACACCCGCGATAACGAAGGCTTCAGCCGGCTCATGCAGGCTTCGGACTATCGGGGCTTACCCTTCCGATCCAACCAACAAGTCCAGTTGGGCTGGACCCGAAATTTTCGTGGAGGATATTATGCGCGCTGGCAGTCCACCTACCGTTCATCGTGGTTAACAGCGGATACCGATGGTAACGGCTTGTTCAATCGTCAGGATTTGCGGGCCTCTGGCTTTGCAGTGCATCGCTTGGTGGGGGGAGGGCCCATCTCTTGGAATAAGGCCGGAGTGACTTTTCAATTTCAAATTGGGGTAGAAAACATATTAAATTATCGAGATGCGTTTTTTGTACCAAACCTTAACCCGCGTTCATTGTTTATCCAACTTGAGTGGAGTCCTTCCTCTCAGAATTGACTTTTTTTCCTTAAACAATTGAACCAAACCTCATCAATCATTCCTCAAAACCCATGAAAACCAGCTTCCCTAAATTCCCATCCCCTCTCGCCTTTTCTCTATTTATCGGTCTCGCAATGCTCGTTGTATCCTGCAAAGACAATACCCCTGTACCACCGGTGGGCCTGCAGGCCATAACCGTTCAAAACCTTGCTGCCGATACCATCATTGGGATCACCCCCGGGGTACCCCCTGCCGGAGGCATTCCCTACGGCGCGGGCAAATTCACCTTCTACAGTTTGGAGACCAATGCCATCATTCCCTCCGCCGACTCCGCGAGCAATCGTTGGGATTTAGGCTTCCGTGGTACCACCATCATCACCAATTCGGGGAGCAGTGGGCCGGGTCAGGGTGGGGCCTTCGTTTGGACCGGGCTCTTTGCCGACCTCAAATCCATTCCGGCTGATTCTACGTTCCGAGTGGACGCCGCACCGAGTTATGCCATCCCGGTTGGAAGCGGCCGTGCTTGGTACACCTACTCCCAGGCCGAACAGCTAGTACGCCCTATCCCTGGCAAGGTCCTGGTGATTCGTACGGCTTCCGGCAAATTTGCCAAAGTCGAAATTCTCAATTATTACAAAGGAGGAGTAACACCAGCGGTCACCGAACCCGATTCAGTCAAATACAAATTGCAACGCCACTACACCTTCCGTTACACCTTCCAGCCCAACGGAAATCGGGATTTCTAAAAATTGTAGCGGGGAGCAGGATCGAACTGCCGACCTTAGGGTTATGAATCCTACGCTCTAACCATCTGAGCTACCCCGCCTCAAAGAACATGGACCGCCTTGGGCGGTTGATGGGCGGCAAATATACATCAAGGAGCCTTGGAACTGCATTTTTTGCTGCAGTATCGGACCTGCTCCCAGTTCAAGATCCATTTGCGGCGCCACGTAAAGCTACGTCCACAGACTGGACAGACTTTGGTGGGCAAAAACGGTTTTCGGTAGCTGGTGGCCACGAGGCTAGGGGTGAGGAAAAAGGGCCTCCATGGCCTTTTTGCGGTACTCAAAGATTTCTTGGAGCTGGCCTCGAATCAGCAGATGCTGCGCCAAATCCCCCAAAAGACCCATGGGCGGGATATACGAAACCCGATCTTCCATCCATGTACCACCATCCCC
>VGFN01000158.1 GCA_016868875.1 Bacteroidota bacterium | reverse complement strand
CCCCAAGCGGGCAATGACGGCCTCGGCAAAATCAGCCGTTCCAACTTTTTGGCGACTCAACCCTTCGGAATAAATATCGGAGGTATGAATTCCTGCTTCGATGGTGCTCAACCATGCGTTCTGGATCTGTTCCGCCATCTTGTTTTGACCCAAATGCACCAACATTAGCACAGCGCCTTGAAGCAACCCCGAGGGATTAGCGATTCCCTGACCGGCAATCATCGGCGCCGAACCGTGAACCGCTTCAAACATGGCGCAGGATTCGCCTATATTGGAAGATCCCCCCATGCCCACCGAACCGGTGATTTCGGCTGCCACATCGCTGAGGATATCCCCGTACAAATTGGGCGTAACAATGACGTCAAAGGTCTCGGGATGCACCGCAGCGCGGGCTGTTCCGATGTCAATAATCCAGTGTTCGTTCTGAATCTGTGGGTATTCCGCAGCAATTTCATCAAATACTTTGTGAAACAAACCATCGGTTTGCTTCATGATATTGTCTTTGCTGAAGCAGCTGACTTTGCGCCGACCCTGCTGAACCGCATACTCAAAGGCGTAGCGAATAATCTTTTCGCAACCGGGCCGCGAGATCAACTTGAGACATTGCACCACCTCATCGGTTTGTTGGTGTTCAATACCGGCGTACAAGTCCTCCTCGTTTTCGCGAATAATCACCAAGTCCATGACCGGATGAGCGGTGCGCACCATCGGATGTAGACTAAAACAAGGCCGAACATTCGCATAAAGACCCAAGAACTTGCGGGTCGAAACATTCAAACTCTTGTAACCACCGCCCTGAGGGGTGGTAATGGGCGACTTGAGAAAAACCTTGTTACGACGAATCGTGTCCCAGGCTTCGTTGCTGATCCCTGCCGTATTCCCCGAAAGGTAAACCTTCTCCCCTACCTCAATAAAATCGTACGTTAAGCCCGCCCCGGCCGCTTCCAAAATGGCCAAGGTTGCATCCATAATTTCAGGACCTATGCCATCTCCTTTGGCAACGGTAATTCTCATGGGCTGGGGTTTTTAGTGGGACCCAAAATTAAACCCTGAACAGCCCCTACCCAAGCCAAACAGGCTACAAACCCGTCATTTTTTGGGGGCAAGGGCCGCCTTGGCATCCCTGACCTTTTCCCAAGTCCCACCATTAACAACATCCTTGAAACCGTTGCGAACAAGGATATCCTTGGCCTGGGATGAACGCATGCCGCTACGGCAAAAGACCACCACCGTGCCCTTACCCTTGAAACGGTCCAAGGATTGTTCAACTCGGTCAAGAGGAATATTGACCGCGCCTGGCGCAGAACCGGAGGCGAATTCACTGGGGGTCCGAACATCCACCAAAAAGGCCTTCTTTTGAAGGGCATTACGCAAGCTTTTAGCATCGCCTTGCGAAAATAAAGTTTGGAAAATTCCGAACATCAAAAAAGCAATTAAAGCGTAGGTAAGAGGTTTGGGGATGAATTTTAACACAGCTTCAAAATTTAAGGTAAAGAAAAATACTTATTAAGCCAATTCCAAACATGTAATTTCGGGAAAGATGCCCAGACGGCCCCGAAAGCCCACGAAACCAAATCCCCTGTTGACATACAGTTGTTGATCTCCAAAATTGTAATGTCCTGCCCAATGCGGATACACCCAAGAAGCCGGTGACCAACGTAAAAAACCGGGAATTTCAATACCCATTTGCATTCCATGGGTATGGCCGCACAAAGTCAATCCTATAGTTGGAATTTTCCCCAAGACTTCCAAATCAAAATGCGAAGGATCGTGAGTCAACAAAATAGTCTGCGAATTTTCGGGTAAACCCTTCATAGCTTGGTTCAGGTCCCCATATTGCTTACCAAATCCCGAACGCTTGCCCCAGTTTTCAGAGCCGACCAAGTACATGATATCTCCAGCTTCATTAGGAACAGGAATCCATTGATTTCGCAACAATTTCCAACCTAATTCCCGATGAGTAGCGATCATGGTAGCGAAATTGGAGCTCTTAGCATCTTCATTGACCCACTGGGTATAATCCCCGTAGTCATGATTACCCAATATCGAAAACACACCTAGAGGAGCCTGTATTTGGACCAATAGATCCATCCAAGGTTCTACCTCGGCAGCACGAGTATTCACCAAATCTCCAGTGAAGAAAATTAGATCAGGCTGCAAAGAATGAACAAGGTCCAAACCACGCTGAATAGCCTCTCGATCATCCCATGATCCGGTATGTAAATCCGATAGATGAACGATTCGCTTCCCATACCATGAAGGAGCCAAACCTTTAAGGGTAATTTTTAAACGATGAATCTTGTAGCGGTATGCTGTTTCTGAAAGAGCAGATCCACCCAACCCCAGAAGAGGAATAGAACCCACCAAAAAGCCTAGGCGGCTCAAAAAATCTGCTCGCGAAATTGAGGCGACATCCATAATACCCTTGTTCACTTTGTTTTCAAGCAAGAGCAGAGCTGATTCCCTTGTGGTTATATCCCCATAAATCTTTTTGAGCCGAAAAA
>VGFN01000157.1 GCA_016868875.1 Bacteroidota bacterium | reverse complement strand
CCTTCGGTAATAAAAAGCGTGCTGTTGTAATGCCCCTCGTTCCGGCCTTCGTTGTAGTGCAGTCGGCAATCCCGCAATTTGCGGTTGTGCAGGTTGGCTTTTTTGGCCCGTTCGTTGGCCAATTTCTTGATCCCCGCCATGTCCTTGCGTTCCCGCTCGCTCTGAGTGATTCTTTTGAGCAAGGCGTCGGCCACCGCCGGGTGCTTGTGCAGGTAATTATCCAGTTCCCTTTTGACAAAATCCCCCACAAAGGAGCGCAGAGCCGTACCGCCCGGCGCCATATGCTGGGATCCCAACTTGGTCTTGGTCTGCGACTCAAAGACCGGCTCCTGAACGCGCAGGCTGATGGCCCCTATGATGGAACCCCGGATATCGGAGGCGTCAAAATCCTTTTTGTAAAATTCCCGAATGGTCCGGACCAGGGCTTCCCGAAAGGCGGCCAGGTGGGTTCCGCCTTGGGTGGTGTACTGCCCGTTCACAAAGGAATAATGCTCTTCGCCGTATTGTTCACCGTGGGTGAAGGCCAATTCAATATCATCCCCCTTGAGGTGCACGATCGGGTAACGTATGCTGTCTGCGGGGGCTTTGCGATGCAGCAAGTCCAATAAGCCATCCTTGGAGAAAAATTTCTTGCCGTTCAAGTACAGGCTTAGCCCTGCATTGAGGTAGGCGTAATTCCATAATTGCTCCTCAATGAATTCGTGGATAAAATGAAAATTCCTGAATATCTCTCCGTCCGGAACAAATTCCACATACGTTCCGTTCTTGTCCGCAGTGGGCATATCCTTGCTTTCGTCAAGCAAGAACCCCTGCGCAAAGTTGGCGATGCGGGTACGGCCTTCCCGGAAGGATTGCACCCGGAAGGATTTGCTCAGGGCGTTCACGGCTTTGGTCCCTACGCCGTTGAGGCCCACCGACTTGGTGAAGGCTTCGCCATCGTATTTACCACCGGTATTGATCCTCGAAACACAGTCCACCAATTTCCCCAAAGGGATGCCCCGTCCATAATCCCGTACGGTCACCATCTCACGGCTGACTTGAATTTCGATGGACTTCCCAAAGCCCATTACATGTTCGTCAATGCAATTATCAATGATTTCCTTGATGAGCACATAGATTCCGTCATCGTAAGCGGAACCATCCCCCAATTTGCCAATGTACATGCCTGGTCGGAGCCGAATATGCTCTCTCCAGTCCAGTGATTTAATGTTATCTTCGGTGTATTTGGCGGCCATAGCGGAATAGGTATCGAGGGAACGAAACCCAAAAATAAGCCCTAGGCCCGCATTTGCAATTCCACCAAGCTACGGTACAAGCCTTCGGACTTCATGAGCTCCGCATGGCTTCCTTCCTGAACTTTGCGACCTCGCTCCAGAACCACAATTCGATCCGCGCTTTGGATGGTGCTCAGGCGATGCGCAATCACCACCGTGGTTCTGCCCACCATCAGATGCTGCAAGGCTTCCTGAACTTCTTTCTCGGCCATGGAATCAAGGGCCGAAGTCGCCTCATCCAAAAGAAGCAATTGCGGATTACGATACAAGGCTCTGGCAATGGCAATGCGCTGACGCTGTCCACCGCTCAGGCGGGATCCTTGTTCCGCCAACGAGGTGGCGTACCCTTGCTCCATCTCGGCAATGAACCCGTGGGCATTGGCGGCCTCCGCGGCTTGCCGTACACGATCTTGGTCCGGTTGAGGATCCCCAAATGCAATGTTGGCCGTCACCGTATCGTGAAACAACCAATTGTCTTGACCAACGAGCCCAATCATCCCCCGCCAATCCTCCAACTTCCAATCCTGCAGGTCTTGCCCGTCCACTACGATTCTTCCTTCCGCAGGTACCACAAAGCGGCTGATCAAATCCATGGCGGTGGACTTGCCTGAACCCGACACGCCCACCAACGCCACCGTTTGGCCTCGCCGACATTCAAAACTCAAATCCTTCAAAACCCATTCCTCTCCGTAACGAAAACCCACCCCCTCAAAGGCCAAACCTTCTTGCAAGGTCTTCAGCGCGGCAGCCTGTGCTCGCAGTTTCACGGTCGGTTCCTGGTCCAAAAGCGCAAAAACCCTTCTCGCCGAAGCCAAGCCTTTCTGCACATTGGTGTACGCCGAACCCAAGGATTTAACCGGGGGCAACAATTGAGAAAACAACAAAATGTAGGCGATGAACTGGCTGGCCGTAAGGGTACTGCGTTGTTCGATCACCAAGGTTCCACCAAAGTAAATAATCCCCAAAACCGTCACCACGCCCATCACTTCCGATACCGGATTGGCCAGGTCTTTGCGGTCAAAAATGCGGCGCAACAACCTTGCGTACCCTTCATTCAAGTACCTGAATCGCTGCACCATAAAGTCAGCCGCATTGTTCATGCGCACAATGCGAATTCCGCTCACGGTTTCTTCGAAGCGTGATAACAACATCCCGAGCAGATCCTGGCTCTGCCCCGAATCATTGCGTAATTTGCGCGTTATCAAACCTATAGCCCACCCCGAAAGAGGAAGCACCGCAAACG
>VGFN01000156.1 GCA_016868875.1 Bacteroidota bacterium | reverse complement strand
GGGTCTATTTTTGAGTAGAGCGGCTTGTATCTGCCTTTTTTCCGCTTCGTATCCGCTTCGTATCCGCTTCGTATCCGCTTCGTATTGCATGCCTTTGAGAGTCTTGAAAAATTTGCCCACAGCACTCCTTTTGGTGGGGACTTCCATCGCGGTATGGATTTCCATTTCGGTATGGACCTCATCTTCGGTATTTGCTCAAGATTCCCTGCCGTTAATCATCAAGGAATCTTCTTTCCTTGAAGGCCAAAGCCCGAGACAGAGTCTTGAATCCAAGAAATTTAATGCATCGCTGGTTGGCCTGGCTGAGGAATGGGGGGGATTGCACCGAAACAAGCATGCCGAAGAGCGCCGCGCATGGGTTGCACGATCCTTGCCCCTCCGTGTGGTGCAGGGTGATCGAGTCTCGGAATTCAAATCCTTGAGAGAAGGAGGGCTACCCCCTCTTTTCCATGAAACGAATAATCTGGGGGCGGCCCAAAGCAGCCGAACAGACCGCCTTTGGCCGGGCGGTAGCCTTGGTTTGAACCTGAACGGGCAACGGCTTACCCTGTGCTGTTTTAATGGCCCGAACGGTTCCCAACCTTTCTTTTATTCCACCAAATTGGGGATTTGGGACGGGGGTGCTGTTCGTGGAACTCACCAGGAATTGACGGGCAGGGTGACCCAAATGGACGCAAACACCACTAACAGCAACCATGCAACCCATGTGGCCGGAACGATGATAGCCTCCGGGGAGCAGCCCTCGGCCCGAGGAATGGCAGGGGCCGCAAGCTTGGATGCCTACGATTGGAGCAACGATCAAGGCGAAATGGCGACAGCCGCTGCACAGGGACTTTTGGTGTCGAATCACTCCTACGGGCTCATTACAGGTTGGGCATGGGGGGATTATGACAATTTGGGGACCGACCGATGGTTTTGGTGGGGTGGGGAGAATGATACCGTATGTGCTGATTTTGGGCTTTATTCACAGCAGGCTCGTGATTGGGATTTGATTGCCAACAATGCCCCCAATTATCTAATTGTCAAATCGGCAGGGAATGACCGAGGGCAGGGCCCCACCGCGGGCACTACCCACAGGGTCTGGAGCAACAGCCAAGGGAATTGGGTAAACAGCAATACCACGCGTCAGAAGGATGGGGGAACCCTGGGTTACGATTGCATATCGCATGCCGGGGTTGCCAAGAATGTGCTGACCGTGGGCGCTGTTCAAGGCTTAACATCCCCTTATACTTCTCCATCTCAGGTAGTTGGCAGTACCTTTCACGGCTGGGGCCCCACCGACGATGGTCGTATCAAGCCCGATATTGTCGCCAAAGGAGTTTCCTTGTATTCCTCGATTGCGGGCAGCAACACGGATTATGCCACCTACAGCGGTACCTCCATGGCTTCTCCGGCCGTGACGGGGACCTTGGCCCTTATCCAACAACGATGGATGGAATTGCGGAATCAAAATGTCAGTACACCGGTCGCGGCCCTCAGCTCTGCCCAACTCAAAGCCTTGGTTTGCCATACCGCCTTGGAAGCCGGACAACCAGGGCCGGATCCTGTTTACGGTTGGGGCTTGTTGAATGCGGAGGGGGCGGTTCAATTGATGGCCGGCAGAGGGGATACTTCCATGCTGGAATCCTTGAGCTTGTCCAATTCGGGTACGTACTCCAGGACCTTTTACAGTGATGGTCAACGGCCTTTGGTGTTGACTTTGGCATGGAACGACCCTGCAGCGCCTGTTTCTACCTATACCTTAAATAATGCGACCCCTGTTTTGGTGAATGATTTGGATGTACGGTTGGTCCGCAACAGCGATGGTGCCGTTTTTGAACCTTACCGGTTGGTAGCGGGTCAACCGGCAACGGCCGTGCAAACCGGCGATAATACCCGGGATAATATTGAACAAATCCGTCTCTCAACGCCATCGGCAGGCCTGTACACCGTGCAGGTTTCCCACAAAGGAGCATTGAGCGGTAATCAACCCCAGGCATTTGCCCTGGTAGGGTCGGGATTGCGCCTGCAGTCCACCCTTAGTGGTCAAATTCGTTACGCGAACTCGTCGACCGGCCCCGGAATCCAAGGGACCGTAGGGGTTTACCGTGAAGGTGATGGTCAATTGGTCGCCGCAGCGGTGTCCAACGCCCAGGGGCAATTCACCGTGACCGGGTTGGAATCCGGCACTTACAAGGTAAGGGCGAGTTCCCTTAGGGCAACGGCAGGGGTTAATGGGACCGATGCATTGCTAGTGTCCAGGCATTTTGCCCGCACGGCCAACCTAAGTGGTTTGAGCTTGGAGGCGGCCGATGTGAATGCAAGCGGGGCCATCAGCGCTACCGATGCCTTACAAATCGCCCTTCGCTTCGGTAACCTTTGGAGCAATCCCAACCCAATGACCTTGACTTACCAGACACCAACGGGATCGGCCTTGGCGATTAACGGGGCTATAGCGCGCCTGAGTGCCTCGACGGATTCATTGGGCATTGCAGGGTACACGGTAGGGACTTGGGGAAGCCCATCATCCCCTTTATCCACCGTCTTGGCGGGTTCCGGGAGGCATCGAATTCAATTGC
>VGFN01000155.1 GCA_016868875.1 Bacteroidota bacterium | reverse complement strand
GGATTCCAGCGCCTGTACCTCTACGATATGCAAGGGAAAGAAATCGTTCCCCTCAGCCCTGATGGCCAAGAAATCACGGATTTTTATGGGGTGGACCAAGCCAGAGGTGAGTACTACTATGCCTTGGCAGCTCCTACCCCGATGGAAAGACAAGTTTATCGGGCTGCACTCCCCAACCTACAGCCTCAACTATCGGCGCCAACCCAACCGGTACCCACCGCAACCCTGCTTGGGGAAGAACACGGCAAAACTACCGCCCGATTTAGTCCAACGTACGATTACCATGTGTTGCAACACACCCACATCACCCAGCCTCTTCGGGTTAGTCTGCATCGCAGAGACCAAGAAATTCGGGTACTTCAGGATAACAAAGCCCTTCAACTTCAATTGCAAAAAGCTCCCTTGGGTCCAAAGTCCTTTCTACAAGTTCCTGGTGCCGACTCCTCGACGCTTAATGCCTATGTAATTCATCCTCTAAATTTTAATCCCAAAAAGCGCTACCCTCTCCTGATGTTTGTTTACGGTGGCCCGGGTAGCCAAACCGTGGATGCCTCTTTGGGACAATACCACCTGTGGTTTCAATACCTGACCACCCTAGGTTATGTCGTCGCTTCGGTGGACGGCAGAGGAACAGGGTACCGAGGTGCAGCTTTCGAAAAGGCCACCTACCGTCAATTGGGCAAATTGGAATGCGATGATCAAATTGCGGCTGCCCGGTATTTTGGGAAACTTCCGTGGGTGGATGCGCAACGGATTGGCATTTTTGGATGGTCTTTTGGAGGTTACCTGAGCTCCTTGGCCATCACCAAAGGCGCCGAGGTCTTCAAGGCCGCAGTGGCCGTTGCACCGGTGATCAACTGGCGCTTTTACGATTCCATCTATACGGAGCGCTTTTTGGGATTGCCATCCGAAAATCCGGAGGGTTACGATGCCAATTCCCCGGAACACCATGCCGCCAAAATGGTAGGGAACTACCTCCTCATTCATGGTACGGCGGATGACAACGTGCATTACCAAAATGCCGCGGTCATGGCCAAACGACTGGTGGATCTCAACAAAGACTTTGATTTTATCACGTATACCGACAAGAACCACGGGATCAGCGGGGGCAAAACCCGCTTGCAGTTATTCACCAAAATCACCGGTTTCCTTCAAAAAAACCTCTAAACGGCCGTTTTTGCTCGTCCTCGAACGTTTTGGTCCGATTTCGGAACCCAGGAAAGCCCACCATAGGTCAATTTGACGGGTTTTCGCTTAATTTCACAACCGCTAGCCCTTGAAGGCCCTTGTTTCACTTCCAAACCAACCTATGAGCTCCAACAACAACGCCGCCTCCGACCGCCACCCTACCGGATTATGGTACCTCTTCGCCACCGAAATGTGGGAGAGATTTGGTTATTACCTGATGTTAGGCATTTTCTCGCTGTATATGCTCGATGGCTGGAATAACGGTGGGATGGGTTTCGATTCCAACACCAAATCCGATATCTACGGCACCTACCTGGGTTTGGTTTATTTGACCCCCTTCCTCGGTGGGCTTTTGGCCGACCGCATGCTCGGCTATCGCAAGTCCATAATTCTGGGTGGCCTTATGATGGCCTCCGGTTACTTTTTGTTATCGGTGCATAGCGTCGAAACCTTCTATGCCGCCCTGGCCCTGATCATCCTCGGTAACGGATTCTTCAAACCCAATATATCTACCTTGGTCGGTAACCTCTACAATACCGATGCGCTCAAAAACAAAAAAGATTCCGGCTTCAATATATTCTACATGGGTATCAATCTGGGAGCCTTTGCTTGCAATTTCGTCGCCGCTTACATGCGGATCAATTATGGCTGGGGGCATGCCTTTGCCGCGGCCGGTGTGGGTATGCTCATCGGGGTTGTGATTTTCCTTATGGGCATTCCGCATATCAAACATGTGGACCAGGTCAAACCCCTCAAGGAGGGGGACATGTCCACCCTCAAAATCCTGTCCATGACCCTCTTGCCCATGTTCGTATTTGGGGCCATCGGGTACGCTATACCGGGTAACCTCTTGGGCACCGATACCAACGATGCCTTCATTATCGGTTGTTTGCCGGTCATTGCCTTCTTCGTGTACCTCGCCTTTACCGCCGAAGCCAAGGAGCGCAGAGCCATCAAGGCCTTGCTTGCCGTTTTCTCTTGTGTTATTCTTTTCTTCGCCATTTTTCACCAAAACGGGGATGCTTTAACGGTCTGGGCTGAGGACTATACCGATCGGGAAATGCCTGCCGCCATTGCCCCTGCGGCCGAGAGTTTCGGCATGGCCCAGGTGGTTACCAACCACGAAATCGTTCAAATGAACGACGAAGAATTTGGCATCGCCATGGAATTGATGCGGGCCCAAGAAAATGCTATGCCCGGCAACACGGCGGATGAACTCAAAACCAAAGCCGAATATTCTGAAAAAGTATCCGAGGCCCAAAAGTCTAGGGCGTATTTCAACACCAACCACGAAATCGTTCAAATGAACGACGAAGAATTTGGCATCGCCATGGAATTGATGCGGGCCCAAGAAAACGCTATGCCCGGCAACACGGCGGATGAACTCAAAGCCAAAGCCGAATATTCCG
>VGFN01000154.1 GCA_016868875.1 Bacteroidota bacterium | reverse complement strand
CAAGCATGTACAATGCCATGCCCATCGAAAGTGTGCAAGTCTTGGTGGACGTCATGCAGGCCCTTGAAAACCGCTTGGCCTAGATTCACCCTTCCTTCTCAAAGAAGCTCCACCTACCTTCTCAAAGACGCTCCACCTTCCTTCTCAAAGACGCTCCATGAAAATTTTAGCCAACGACGGAATCGATCAAGCCGGCCAAGACATGCTCGAAAAGGCCGGTCATCAGGTAGTGACCACCAAAGTCCCTCAAGATCAACTTCATCATGAATTACCCGGATTCGACGGTATTGTGGTACGATCGGCCACCAAGGTTCGTTCGGACTTGATCGATGCCTGCCCCAATCTCCGGTTCATCGCCAGAGCAGGGGTTGGCATGGACAATATCGATGTAGATTATGCAAGATCCAAAGGTATTCCGGTAATCAATACCCCGGCAGCATCCTCCATCGCGGTGGCTGAATTGGTCTTTGCCCATATGCTCAGCCTGTGCAGATTCCTGCACCAGGCCCATCGCGATATGCCCCATCGGGGAGGCAGCGAATTCAATGCCCTCAAAGCCTCCTATGCCGCTGGTACCGAATTGTTTGGCAAAACGCTGGGGATCGTAGGCTTTGGTCGCATTGGCCAAGAAGTCGCCCGCATTGCCCATGGTTTCCGCATGAAGGTACTGGTCCATGACTTGATCTTTGATCAGCAACCTGAACTTGCTAAATCCGTTGTTACCCAACACAAGGTAGAAGTACTGGACCTGGATTCCATGTTGCCGCAATGCCATTACCTCAGCCTTCATGTACCTGGGCTTCGTGAGCCTTTGATGAACGCAGAACGCATCGCGCTGATGCCCGCAGGGGCTTGCCTTGTGAATTGTTCTCGGGGTGGACTTGTCGATGAGACGGCCCTGCTCGCTGCATTGAATTCAGGTCATCTGCGCTACGCGGGTTTGGATGTTTTTGTGAACGAACCAAATCCGTTGCCCGAGCTCCTCGAGCATCCCAGCCTAAGCGCAACACCGCATACCGGCGCTTCTACCCTTGAGGCCCAAGAACGCATCGGCATCGAAATGGCCCAACGCATCATCGAGGCCTTCCCTGGCTGAGTGCCGTCCTTGCAAGGCCTCCATCATGCCCGAACTTTATCCATGCCCGAATTTTTTCCTTTCAAAGCCCTAATTCCTCCCCATGAGGGGAAGGCCTTGAAGGGCGAAACCGGGCTGAAGGATCCGCATGCGAAAAGCACCTATCAAGCGCAAAGCGCATATCAGCTAGAAAACGCCTACATGGATTGGGTCCACAAGGCTCAATTACCTCTGGGTAACATGGAGTCCTCTGATCCCAATTACCGAGAGGAGATGAACCAAGAAGCCAAGATTGCCATGGACGAAATCTTGAATCGCAATCTTTTGCAACCTTTCACCGAAGAGCATTCGTATATCCTGTACCAAAGCACCTATCGTGGGTTAAGCCAAACCGGCATCATAGGCCTCTGCGATGCCACCCAAATCGGCAAACATATTTTGCCTCATGAGCAGATTCGTCAAGACCGAGCGGCTACCATTACCCAATGGTTACAAAGAATGCAGGTGCAATGGACGCCTGTGTTCTTGAGCTACCGCCACCAACAGCGCCTGCACACCTTGCAATCCTCGGTAATCAAAAATCCCTGCGATCAGCAATTTGTTCTTGCTAATCATGTTCGGGTTTCGTTATGGCGCATTTCAGAGCCAAAGCAACGCGAAGCATTCCGTGAAGCTATCACCTCGATTCCGCACCTGTATATCGCTGACGGTCACCATCGTGCAGCCGCCTGCCAAGGGATGAGCTCATCAAATTCCTTGGCGAATCCTACTATGGAGCATCCGTTGCCCCCATCTCCAGACCGTCCGATGCTTGCCATCCTCATGTCCGATCGAGATCTGAAAATCTATCCGTTTTACCGCCGCATACGCAATGACCACGGGCCCATACCCTTTTGGGAAATTTTAGACAAACTCAAGGGTATTTTTCGGCTTAAACCTTGTTCCCTGGAACAAATGTTTTACCAATATCTTCCGGCCGGGAACTTTTTGCTCGTGCACAAAGAAGCTTGTTGGCTATTGCAACCTTTAACACAAGTTTTGAACAATTCAAAGGCCGATTCCACCACTCTAAAAGCAGAGGAGATTTCAGATGTCCAATGGTTACAAGAACATGTGTTAGCACCGATCTGTGGGATTAACGACCCCACAACAGATCCGCGTATTGACTTTGGTTCAATGAATTTGACCTTGGAACATTTCAGGGTCATTTTACAAGAAGCCTCTACCGAATTCATTCTCATTCCACGTGCACCCAGCCCCGAAGATGTCTTTCGGACAGCAGACCGCAAGGAATTTATGCCGCCCAAATCCACCTCCTTCGAGCCCAAAATACCTTCAGGTCTTGTGGTTTACCAAGCCTGAGAAGGACAACGCCTGAGAAGGACAACCCAAAAGGTATAGAAACAAAAAGCCCCGACCTGTTAGGATCGGGGCTCTTGAACCAGTCTGGCAACGACTTACTCTCCCACATTTTACTGCAGTACCATCAGCGCAGTGGGGCTTAACGACTCTGTTCGGTAAGGGAAGAG
>VGFN01000153.1 GCA_016868875.1 Bacteroidota bacterium | reverse complement strand
AAATCCTTTTGGCCTAGGCCAACCAAGGCATCCCCGATCGCCGCATCACCGTGCGGGTGGTACTGCATGGTTTGTCCGATGAGGTTAGCGACTTTGTTGAAACGACCATCGTCAATCACCTCCATGGCATGAAGGATCCTGCGTTGTACCGGTTTCAAGCCATCGCCCAAGGCCGGAACGGCACGCTCAAGGATAACATAGGATGCATATTCCAGGAACCAGTTCTCGTACATGCCGGAAACCGGAAGATAAGCCTCCGGATCCATGGTAGCAGGTGGCGCAGTGTACGCCGGGATCGAGTCAGTTTTCTTACGGGCCAAGGTTTGTTTTACTTTTGGATGAACTGCGTTTTGGATGTGGTGCGTGAAGATACCTGCAACGTCCAAAATTCCCAAACGAGGGAAAGGATAGGAACGGCCAAGGCCCCTACCATATTGAGCCATAGGTAGGGCACTTCCATCCCCCAGAACAAAAAAAGAACCAGCAATTCCGTAACCAAGGCGGCAAGGAGTACGGACTTGGAACCAACCCTTTGGGTGAAGAAAGCCGTCAGAAAGATGCCCAAAATGGTCCCGTAAGCCAAGGATCCGAGCACATTGACCGCCTCAATCAAGGTCCCCAAATGCTGGGCCACCATGGCAAATCCTATGGCATAGAAACCCCATGCCAAGGTGAACCACCTTCCCATCACCATCGCCTTGGGACTTTCAATGAAATCCTTGGGAGCCGCATCGCGGGTATAAAAGTCCACCAGCGTTGTAGTGGATAAGGCGCTCAATTCTGCTGAGGTTGAGGACATGGAAGCACAGAAAACCATGGAAATCAGAAGGCCAACCAGGCCTACCGGTAAGTGATTCAAAACATAACGAATAAAAATGAAATTGGTATCGTTGAAATCTTCTTGAGGAGCAGCCTTGGCCCTTAGCGCCTGCGATGCCAGGCGAATCGAATCCAAGCGATGGCTGCTGACGACCACGACCCGGGCCAGGCTGTCCTTGAGAGCACCTTCCGGCGAACTTTGCCAAGCCATGGCCAAGGATCGGCGCTGCAATGCCTCGCTGCGGTGTTCGACGGATTCAAGTTCCGGGTATTTGAAATTCACAGGTGGTAACTCAATGACGTAGAAAGCAAACATCAATACCCCTATCATCAAAATAAGCAATTGCATCGGCAATTTAAACACCGCATTGAGCGCAAGACCTCGACGACTCTCCTCCAAGGATTGCCCTCCCAAATAGCGTTGAACCTGACTTTGGTCGGTCCCGAAATAGGATAACATCAGAAATCCGCCCCCCAACAAACCCGTCCAAAGGCTGTACTTGTCTTCCCAATTCCAACGCCATACCAAGGCCTCCGTTCTGCCACCTAAGGCCGCCAAATCCCAGGCATCCTTGATGGACCATTGTTCCGGCAGACCACGAATCATCCACCATGCCGCCAAGCCCATGCCCATGAGGATAATTCCCATTTGCAGGACTTGGGTTCTGGCCACCGCCTTGGATCCACCGCTCAAGGTATAGGCCAAAACCACCAAGCCCGTCAAAAGATTCGTCCAAATCAAATTCCAATTCAAAACCGTACTCAAAATCAAAGCCGGGGCATAGATGGTCAACCCTGCTGCTAAACCCCTTTGGGTCAGAAACAAAAAGGCCGCCAAACGCCGAACACGTCCGTCAAATCGAGACTCCAAGAATTCATACGCCGTGTACACATTCAATCGATAATACTTGGGAAGGATGAAGGCCGAAATCAATATCATAGCCAAAGGCAAGCCCAAATAAAATTGTACAAATCCCAGGCCTTGGGTATAGGCCAAGCCGGGGGCCGAAAGAAAGGTAATCGCACTGGCTTGGGTTGCCATGATGCTCAAGCCCACCATCCATCCACTTTGGGTCCTTGCTCTCAGGTAATTCTCCGAACCGGATTGGTGACCCATTGACCAAAGTCCGTAAACCAAAATGAGCGCCTGAGTCCCCAGAAGGACTCCCCAATCCAAGCCATTCATGGTGTTAAGGGGTTAGCGCATAAAGCAGCACGATAAAGGCAGCCCAATAGAGCAACATGGCCAGGTATCTGCGTGGCCAAGGGCGAGAAGCTTGAACATCAGGGTCTTGGGGCATAAGATACCAAATTTTGAAGCAAGCGATAGCTTCCCTTGACCCCCTCGCCACATTGCCTAAAAAGGGCCAAACCGCAATAGGTCACCGCACCACGTCCATAACGAGTGGTTAGCAAGGCCCCATCCTGATCCAGTTCAGTGTTGCCGCTATCGCGCATTCGTAACAATGGCTTCCAACGCGGGTCCCATGACTCGCCAAAATACAAACCCCTCTCTTGGACCCAATCCTCAAAGTCCTGCGAAGTAATTGCATTGGGGTTGCTCAACAACGGATGCTTTTCGTCCAGAAATTCCACTGCGGCACGCTCTTCGGTCACACGTCCCCTGCCAATCTTGAGGGGAAAGGGACCCATTTGTTTCCATAACAAATTAGCAGTGGTTTGGTATTGCACAATCACATGGCCGCCTAGCCGGGCATACTCCATCAACACGGGATGAAGATTCCCTGCGTTGGCATAGGTATTGTAAAAACGAACCCCAATCAGCACCGATTGGCAT
>VGFN01000152.1 GCA_016868875.1 Bacteroidota bacterium | reverse complement strand
CGGTAACGCACCTCCAACAGATCTTCCTGAAATCGAAGGCCTTGGCAATCTTCGCAAGGCAGATGGAGGTCCGCCAGGAACTGCATGGACACGGTCACCACCCCCTCCCCGTGACAGGTTTCGCAACGTCCACCGCCCTCCACATTGAACGAAAAATGCGAAGCCTTGTAGCCCCTTTGCTTACTCAGCCCTTGGAGGGCGAAGAGATTCCGAATGGGGTCGTAGGCTTTGGAATAGGTGGCCGGATTCGAGCGGGATGATTTACCGATGGGATGCTGGTCCACCATTTCCGCAAAAGTCAGGGCATGCAAATCCCCGTGCAAGCGATCATGCGGTCCTGCTTTGGCAGGTTGTTGCCCCAGGGCATTGGCCAAGGCTGGCCATAACACCCCTTTGATCAGGCTCGATTTTCCGGAACCACTGACCCCGCTCACGCAGCACAGGCTCCCCAAGGGAAAGGCCACGTTCACGTGCTTCAGGTTGTGCAGGCTCGCTCCTTCGAGGAGGATCTTCTTCCGTGACGGCTTGCCTTGCGGCGCATCGGGCATCCCCTTCCTCCCGTTGAGGTAAGCCGCCGTCATGCTTTGACGATCCCGGAGCAAAGCGGAGACGGCCCCTTCGAAGACCAGATTCCCGCCCAAATGACCCGCGCCCGGTCCAATGTCCACCACGTGATCCGCCGCCATGATGAGATCAGGCTCGTGTTCCACCACCACCACCGTATTACCCAAATCCCTCAATTTGTACAATAACTGAACCAAGCGGAGACTGTCCCGTTGATGCAGCCCAATGCTGGGCTCGTCCAGGATATACAAGGAGCCAACCAAGCTGCTCCCCAGGGTAGTAGCCAATTTGATTCGCTGAGCCTCCCCGCCCGACAAGGAATTGCTCAAACGGTGCATGGTCAGGTACTCGAGCCCCAAATCGCAGAGATACCCAAGGCGACGTACAATTTCTTCCAGGGGTCGGCGAGCCGCTTCCGCGTCCGGGGCCCGGACCTTAAAGTTCTTCAACAAAGCCCAAAGGTCCCCCGCAGGCCGAGTCATCCACTGGTGCAGGTTCCACCGCGTGCCGTCTTCGCCCAGGAGGTGAACCCATGAGGCGTCCTGACGAAGTCGGGTGCCTTGACAATCGGGGCAAGTCGTCTTTCCGCGATAACGTGATAACATGACCCGGTATTGAATTTTGTAGGTGTTCTCTTGCAGCATTCTAAAGAAGGTGTCTAGCCCTTCAAAGTGCTTATTACCTTTCCATAACAATGCTTTGAATTCATCGCTCAAATCTTGGTAAGGCTTATGAATCGGAAAGCGAAATTTGGCCGCCGCGTGGATAAGGGCCTCGTTCCATTCTCCCATTTTCTCCCCTTTCCACGGGGCAATGGCGCCGTCGTACACGCTCCTCCGCTTGTCAGGAATCACCAAATCAGGGTCTATCCCCAGAATGGAACCGAAGCCTTCGCAACGGGGACAAGCGCCGTAAGGCCCCGAAAAATTAAATAATTGCAAGGAGGGTGCTTCGAAGGCTTTCCCCTCAAGTTCAAAGCGTTGGCTAAAGGTCTTGATCACACGGCCCATCACCAAGCAGGCTTGACCATCGCCCTCCACCCAGGCCTGTTCAACGGCCTCGCTCAAACGGCTCAACCCTTCCTGATCAGGGGGTACAAGCCGGTCGAGGACCAAATGCCAATGGCCGGTATCGGATTTGGAGGCCTTGGCAAGGGACTTGCTGTCCAAGACCTCTTGAATACCAAGCATAGGGAATTCCCCCCCGCTGGATCGGATAGACTTTAGCCGAGTATAGCCTCTTTGTAACAAATCTTCAAGATGTTGTTGCAATAATTCCCAATTTCCTTGGACCCTGGCGTTTTCCACGGTTGGCAAAGGCGCGCACACGCTGAGTTCTTGATGGGTATCTTTTTTCCACCAGTCCGTCGCCTCTTTCACCACATCTTCGGTACGATGGGCCTTGACTTCGAGACCACTCGCAGGATCCAGGGTATGACCGCAACGCGCAAAGAGCAAGCGCATATAGTCGTAGATCTCGGTCGTGGTCCCTACCGTGGATCGCGGGTTTCGCGCAAGGTGGTGTTGGTCAATGGCCATGGCCGGACTAAGCCCGCGGATATCGTCCACTTCGGGCTTGGGCATGCGCTGCAGAAATTGTCGGGCATAGGATGAGAGGCTTTCGACATATCGTCTTTGCCCTTCGGCATAAAGGGTGTCAAAAATGAGGCTGGACTTCCCCGATCCGGATAGGCCGGTCACCACCACCAGTTTATGACGGGGCAAGGTGACATGGATCCCCTTGAGGTTATGCATCCTCGCATTGCGGATCTCGATCCCGTTCGGTGCAGGCTTGGGGGCTGATTGGGTAGCTTTAGGGGGGCTGGGCATTCGAGGTTTGGCCAAGATGGACTGCAAAGGTCAACGGCTTTGGGCTACAAAACAAAAATTTTAGAAAGGCTTTGTTTTTCAGATTTTCTGAATATCTTTGATTTCACAAGTCAAACCATAAACCCAAACAAGCGCCTATCGAAGCAGACCCTACGCTAACCTAAACCCCTCTCTATGTCTTCACAAGTCATGGGCGTTAGCGATCAGGAGCTGATTCGGCGCTATGTTTCAGGCCA
>VGFN01000151.1 GCA_016868875.1 Bacteroidota bacterium | reverse complement strand
AATCGCCCATTGCGCCAAACCAACGCATCAAAACTGCCATCGGGAATGAAATCAAAACCCTCACTGGAAGGATCTGATCCTCTGCTGATCAAATGGTCAAAATAGACCAAGGAACGATCTTTGTCCCATTGCATTTGAACTTGAACATCCCGAGGGTATAAAAGCTGCCATCGGCTAAGGCTGCGACCTTCATGATGAATCAATGGGGCACCAATATGAACCATTTCCTTTGAGGGGTCAGGACAGAGCCAATCCAAGACTTTGCGTTGAGCAAAGGGTTCTCGAGCATCGTACCCCAACACGGCATAGCATGCTTGACCATTGTAGGTGGCACTTACGGGTAGGATTTGGAAATAAACCGCACCTGGCCATTGACGGTTATCGAAAACATCTTCGTTTTCGAAGCGGTTGGCCATTTGGTCGATCAAAGGGTAGAATTTTCCTTGCTGTCCAAGGATGCAGCCGTAATGCCTCCTGGAATTCTGTTCAAGAAGGACTGACCAGGTCACAATCCGCCATTGCTGGTCAGGGGTCAACAAGGTCGAAACAGAGGGTAAGTCCGACCAGGCCATTCCCCAGGATTCCCCCGATTTGACCAATCGAACCATATCCTGCACAAAACGATGGTTGGCGGTTCGTCTTTTGGCCACCGAAGTGTCTTCCGCGAAGACCTTGGCTCTAGCCTTCATGCCTTCAAAGATTTCGAGCGGTGTCTCTGGGGCGCCTTGGCCAAAGACCGTTGGCGTCAACAGCCAACAAACAATAGTGAATAAGAATCCAAACCAATATTTTTTGAACATTGTTCGAGGTTTTTATTACGGGGTTTTGATCCAACGCAGGGTTTGGTATCGAATTGCAGGTTTGAGCAAAAGTGGATTGCCTTGGCTTTCAAGATTTAGCAAGTAAAGGCCGGGTTTCAAATCAGGGATTTCCACTTGGTGGGTAAGTCCTGCGACAAGGGTGCTTTCTGGGTTGGGTTTATCGATCCATTCCGAATACCAAACCAATTGTCCAAGTTGGTTGACGACCTGGAGACGTACTCTGTCGCGGTGTTTAGGAATCTGAAGGTTCAGGTGGGTATTGCTGGAAGGATTAGGGTAAACGGACCAGGATTGTGCAGTGGGATCCGCATCCGTTACAGGTAAGCCATAAAAACGAAAAAGGCCAATATTAGTTAGGTAGAGGTTACCCCCAAAATCATTTTGACTCGTAAACCGAAGCCGATAGGAGCCCGGCGTTGTTCGCTGTAACAAAGGATGATCCACCTCGATTCGTCTGAAAGCCGAGGAGTCCGCAGGGTTTATTCCCGCATGGGATCGAAGGGAATCTCCGCCGTTTCGGTAAATCTCTTGGAAGGTATAGCCGCAGTCCGAAGAAAACGATACGACCAGACTATCTCTAAAAGCGTTGTTACGGTTGGAGTAGGCGACATCAAAATACAACTTATAGCGTTGTCCCGCAGGTGCTCCTTGAAGAAAGAAAGGTGGAGAAACGAGATGATCCTTCTGACGCAATCTCGCCGAATAATCCCGCATTTTGATCCCAGCGGCCCATCCACTTCCCCTGCCGTTTGCCCCTAAGTTCACCGGGTGAAAAGGGGATGGGGTTGAGGGTAATGGGTATGTCGACCACGTTGCGGGCAATGTTGAACCGGTATAATCATCGTTGTCTGGGTTTTCGATGGTCCAATCGGAAACACGATGATTCTCGGTCACAAAGGGTAGTCGAAGCGAGTCATTGAAATGTTCCGTAATCAGATCGTTGGCAGGCTGGATATTCCGAAATTGCAAGAAAAAATAATTGTTCAGGGTATCTCCTTCAAGGCCTTGCAAGGACATGCCGGTTCCCAACGGTCTCATCGGGCTGATGCGGAACATCCAGCGCTCCTGAGCATTCGAAAAGTTACGATTGAGGCTTCCAAGGGTAACCTCGCTTATTTGACCTGGGGCCAGGACTCTGCTTCCAAAAGATACGGAATGATGCCAAATCTGGTTATCGTACACATCCATCATAAAACCATTTGCCACCGTATCCCCAAGGTTGGTAATTTTGAATTTCAAATTGGAGGACAAAGCGCTGTTTGGGGCACACCGTAATCCTAACACTGAACTGGAGGGGGAATCCAATCCAAGGATGGCGAGGTCGGGTCCGTGTTGAAAAGGAGGTGTAGGGGTATGCGTCGCGGCCAAAAATTGGTAGGCCGCATCGGTACGAATAATGCCCCGTCCGAAGAAATTGTCTTCGCCGGCAGGCCCCAGGTCCAATGCGGTTTGATACAAGGCATTAAGAATTTGACGACCGGATAATTGCGGAAAGGCCTCCTTGAGCAACAAGACTGCGCCCGTAACATGGGGTGAGGCCATGCTGGTTCCGGATTTTTGGCCGTAACCGCTTGGTCCATCGGCAGAACGAACATTCACTCCAGGAGCGGAGACTTCGGGCTTGATTTGAACCATGGAATCGGAACCGCAACGGCTGGGGCCGTTGCTGGAAAATCCTGCCAGCACATTGGATGCATCCAATGCTCCAACACAGAATACATTGAGGGAATCGTAGATAACCTGCGCCGGGACACCAATGGTATAGGGGCCTGGACCGTTATTGCCTGCCGAAAAAACATTGGCGATACCGGCGGC
>VGFN01000150.1 GCA_016868875.1 Bacteroidota bacterium | reverse complement strand
GGATTGATCGAAGCATCCAAAACCAAGTAGGCCCTGAAGCCTACGGCGGCTATTACCAATGGTTCAACCTCTCCTTGTTGCTTGCCGTTTTGCTGGATGGGGGCATGGCCAATTTTTGGAATCAACGAATTGCTTCGGGAACTTTCAGGCAAGGGGAAATGGCCCAATTACTACGGCTCAAAGGGGCTTTGTGGGGCTTGTACATGGTGGGCACGATGGGCATCGCGGCGGGTCTTGGCTATGAAAGTAGCTCATTGTTATGGATCGCTCTACTCGGTTTTCTCCAAGGACTCATGTTCCTCAATTTATTGTGGAGAGCAGGTCTTGCAGGTCAACAAAAATTCGTCTTGGAAGGAATTTTAAGTGCGGGTGACAAGGCGATCATGATTTTGCTCTCTCTTCCCTTGCTGCAAGGCAAAGCGTATTGGACCGGTAATATCCTTCATGATTTTGTGATTATTCAAATCATTGGTGCATTGATCATTACACTAATTTCTGCCTTCATTTACCGCTCCAAAACGAAACCAACGGGTAATTCAGCCCCACCTACGTCTTTGGCCGAAGAGACAGGACCCTCTACCGAAAAATTATGGTGGCAAACCTGGCTTCCCTTTGGGGTATTGGGATTGATCATGACGGCGTATTTCCGCTTGGACGTCGTGCTTTTACGCGAATGGGGACAAGGGGGAGCCATCGACCAAGGATGGTATGCTGCATCGTATCGATTGTTGGATGCGGGCTTGATGCTCCCTTTGCTGTTGGGTTCCATGTGGGTTGGTCGATTTGCCTTTCTTGAGCGCAATTTGGAGCAAATTCATCAATTGCTGAACCAGTCCGCCTCCCTTTTGATGGGTATCGGTTTGGCGGGGATGTTTATTGTTTTGCCGCACTTGCAAGAATGGATGGTCTGGTGGTACCCGGCATCGGTCTCTTCGAAGCCAGTTCACCTTATCCTAGGTTGGCACCTCCTCGCCTTCCTGCCGATGGGGCTTAATGTGCTGTTGGGATCCTTGCTCACCGCTCACCGAGCCTTTGGCCGATTAATTCCCCTTCACTTGCTTGCTCTTTTGCTTCATATCGTCTTGTTGCGCCTATGGGTAACGGAATCGGGGGCCGTTGGTGCCGCCAAAGCCTGCGCAATCACCCATACTTTGGTCATGATCGCCCAATGGGCCCTGGTCAGCGTGGAATACCAATGGAAGCCCTGGGGGTATTTATGGAAACCCATCATCGCCTTGTTGGGCATTGGCTTTACGGCTGTTAGCGCCTTTGCCTTCATGAGTTCCCCATGGGGGATATGGCTAGAAGGTCTTGTGATCGGTCTTGGTATGGCCTTGGGCTGGGGCTGGATCTTCACGAAAAACAGACGTTTGGCCTAATTTTAAACCTTTGAACCAGTTTATGAACCAGTCCCAATCCGAATTTGATTCTTCCGGTGTGTTTGCCTTCGCGTGGCAATTCCGTGTCCTTTTGTTGATCGCCGGTTTAACCGGTTCGGTTTTGGGCATTGTTTTCTCCTCGTCCTGGTTTATTACTCCACTCTATGAGTCCAAGGTGGTCTTCTATCCGGCCACTGTGAATTCCATTTCCAAGGCCCTGCTTTCGGATAACCCATCGGACAAAACCGATGTTATGGAATTTGGGGCCGAAGAGCAAAGCGATCAGCTGATTCAAATTTTGTATTCCGATGAAATTCGGGACAGCGTGATTCGACGCTTTCGCCTCATGGAACATTATGAAATCCCCGAAGACGCAGCCTTTCGAACCACCCGTTTGAACAAGAAATACGACAAGCTGATTCAATTCAAAAGAACCGAATACATGTCCGTAGAAATTACGGTTCGCGACAAAGACCCACGCATGGCGGCCGATATTGCCAACACCATCGCCTCCCTGCTGGACCTCACCAAAAATAAAATTCAACGCGAACAAGCGGAGAAGTCTTTTCAAATTGTTCAAACACAATACGAATCCAAGAAGGCCTGGATAGAGCGTTTAAACGATTCCTTGAATTTCTTTCGTTCCCAAGGCATTTTTGATTATGATTTGCAGACGAATCATCTCACAGAGCTGCAAGTACAATCCTCGTCAGCCAAAGCGGAAGCTCAAGGTAAATTGAATATCCTTCGGCAACTGAAAGTCCCCGAAAGCGATACCGCGATTATCAACAACATGGCCCGCCTGAAGGGCAGTGAGGCCTCGCTCCTGGATTTGAATCGCCAACTGAAAAGCCTCGAACGCTACGGTGGGGCCTACAATTCCGTCAAAGAACAGCTCGAAAAAGAAAACGAAGAATTGGTCAAAATCAGAATCCGTTACGATCGTTCAAGGGTGGACCTCGAAGAAGTCTTGCCAGTCAAGTTCCTGGTAAATTCAGCGAGACCCGCCGAAAAGAAGGTGTACCCTATCCGATGGCTGGTGGTGGTTTTGTCCGGCACAGGATCCTTGCTTCTTGCCGCTTTGTCCATGGTTGTTCTGCAGAATATTCGGGCGTATCGCGGTTGATCCATCCTTGCTATCGTTGAAGAATCCGGATCCAGGCCTTTTGCACAATGCGGGAAAGACCCCGTGGTTCATCACGGCCATCGTGGGCGTTGTTTGGGCTTTGGCTTTGGCCGTTGGCCTGTATGCTGAACAATGGTGGGTTTTGCTTTTGCCCTTTGGGTTGGGATTGGTT
>VGFN01000149.1 GCA_016868875.1 Bacteroidota bacterium | reverse complement strand
GATGCCATCCCTGCTCAACAGCCCCACCTTGGGTATGGTGGAATACGATTTGTTCCAAAACAACAACCATACACGCCGTCAACAAGGGGTGGTGGTCGAAATGGGTGGGGTGGTGGATCCCCTGGACATGACTCTCAACGCTTCGTTGTTTACGACCCGGGTTGCGGCCTCGGATTTTGGCGCGACCCCCGATCGCCTGCTCAGCGGTGGTCGGCTACGCTGGAAGGTCGGAAGCCTCCTCCACGGAAAAGTAAATTTTGTACAGCTGTACGATGTGGCTCGAACAGCTGCCCAGCCTTACCTCATCCACCACCCAGTCCTCAGTACCGAATGGGGCCTAAACCCATCCCCAGCGCAAGGCCGGCGTTGGTCCGTGGATGCGGAGGCCGGCCTGACCCGCATGGGTTGGAACAAGGCAGACCCCGCCAACCCCAACGTGGTGGATCGACCGGTTTTGACCGACGGCTTTGGTTGGCTTCGTTGGGAAAGTCCCTTGGGTTCTCGTAACAACGGACGTTCCTCTTGGAAAGGGGCCGTGCAGGCCTGGTATACCGGCTCGGATTACCGAAGTGCCGCCGCCCAAACCAAGCGAATCAACGCCACGCGCAGTCCTATGGCTTTCAAGCGTTTTGAAAGCATGAATGTATTGCGCCCTATGGGGCTCAACGATTTGTACCGCGATGCCTCTTTGTATCAAACCCAAGTCATGGCGGGGTTGATGGAATACGATCCGGGTTACGGCAATGCCTTGCCGTACGGGTTGGCCACCCCCAACCGTCAAGCTTTGGCCATCAACCTGAGCAGGGACGAGGACAGCAGCGCTTTTTGGGCCTCGTCCTGGGACCTGCAGGTTTTGACCGACGTCAAAGGGCAAGGAGTGAACAACCGACGTCTTTTTGTTTTGGCCGACTGGCGTAACGACTGGCGTATGCATCGTTTGTTCCAAGGTTCTCGCCCTTGGATAATCACCGCAGGGTTGCGTTGGGAACAAACCCAGCGACCCGATGCAGGCGGTGATGCCATCCAAAGCGAGGTGAACCTTAGCAACCGTCAAATATCCCTGCAGTCCCGTTGGGAATTGAGTTCTTCTTGGTCAGCCTTTGCCGAATGGCAATTTTACCAAAGCCTGGGTCATGATTATTACGCCGTCCGCAACGCCTATTCGGAGGTGGTGGATTATGCGCGCACGGATCTGGATCGCAGCGAACAGTGGGTGGGTGCTGGTTTGCGCTATACCATGAGTGACCGTTTTGAGGCCCAACTTTCCACCCAACAATTTATTTGGCGTAGCGGATCGCCGACATTGCAAGCGCGCTACCCATGGAATACCAGTCAATTGATGTTAATCATGAAATTATGAAGCCTTGTTGTTCCTCTTTTTCGCCTAGAACCGGTCAACGTCACCGGTGGATCTTGTTGGTCTTGGCCCTGTTCGTCGGTTTGGCCTTGGGTAGTTGTACCAAAGAGGTCGGTATCGAAGGTCCGGCTTTGGTTGATTTGTTCGGTGATTTTCAGGTATTGGAGCCGGTCAAAACGAACCGGGATTCCGTGCGCTTTGGACAGGGTGAAACCGTGTACCTCCAAGGGCGCTTTAATAAATTGACCGATTGGCGCTTGGAAATTCAAGGTTTGTCCAGCGGTGCCCGCAAAATTATCCAAGGCAAATCCCGCTCCCTTGACGCTCTGAATTGTGTTTGGAATGGATCCACCACCCTGTTCCCCATGTTCCGGGCCGAAGAAACCGAATTCCGACTATTTGTCGAAAACGATTCTTTGCTCTTTCGGCGGCGAATCAAAATTCTGAGCGTGCGACCTACCGAAGGATTTGTGGTCGCGGATTTTGAAAACGGGATACGTCCCGGGTGGACCTCCTTTGTTCAAAGCGGAGCCAACATGTCCTTTGTGATTCGAACCAACCCTCTGGCGGGTCAGGGTAATTCCTATTACGATATGGGGGGTCGCGTGAATTGGGATTGGTTGATTGGGATGCTTGAATTTCCGGCCGCTGCCTACCAAGCCCCTCGTTATCCGTTGTTATCCAATCCTGAACAGGTGTACTTCAATGCGTTGGTGTATTTGCCCGATTCGGTGAACAATGCCTTGCTCTTGATGCAGTTCCGTGAAGATGATAACCTTGATGGGCAATACAACGCCAACAACGAGGATTTGTATTCGCTTCAATGTGCCTCCTATTCGGTCAATGGGGCGCAAACCCTGCAACGCGGTTGGAACCTTATCAGCGCACGTTATTCGGATTTGGTTTGTTTGGTGAATGGCCAACCGTCCACGCCGGCTGGAAATAATCGCTTGGAGCCCGATCGTTTGCATCGCTTATCCCTCTTGATGCTCGCCAACCCCTCTTCGGGTTACTCGCAGTTGTTTGTTGATAACATCGTATTTACTTCCAATGGACCTTTGCAGCCCTAAGGGTTTCCTTTTCATGGCAGGTTTGGGCTTAGCCTTGATGGCTGGCCCACTGGAACTGTGCGCCCAACGTCGCGTGGATCTGGATTCGGTTCGGGTCTCCGCCAGGCAGCCCGGTTTGCAGACGCTTCCTCTTTACAACAATTGGGAAGAGGAGGGGGAGTCTCGTATCGGCAATTTCTATGCGTTGGGTGTTTACCAAGATGGTCTGGGCTCGGAGATATGGTTCACCCCTTCGCCTTGCCTGCGCGTTCAGGC
>VGFN01000148.1 GCA_016868875.1 Bacteroidota bacterium | reverse complement strand
GATTGGTCCACCGCACGGATATACAATCGGTTGGTATCGTTTTCGAGGAGTCCGCCCAGGCGTTTGGCCAAGGGCAGGTCGTTCGGGCCAACGTAAATCTGGCAGAGACCAGAATTATTGGCCCATTCCAAAATGCACTCGGTGTAAGCATTGTGGATGCGAACGGTATCGTTGCTGAGAGTATCGTTCAGACAAATTTCGTAATACAAGATGGTGGAGTCTCCATCGCTGTCCGCACCCTGCCAACGATAACCCAAAACGGGACATGAAACCAAGGGGAATGCCCCAGCAAGCGGCGAGCCTCCGTCGGGATTGTAGTTGAAACTGACTTGGGGAGCAGTGTTACGCAGAGGCAGTATAAGCCTGGCCGGTTCAGGATCCGCGGCACCCTCCAAATCCACAGCTCTGATTTGCAATTCAAAATCGGCAGTATCCGGACCTGCTGGGAGGTTCAAACGGACCAAGGTATCGTTGGCCTTGGTCCATGCCCAAGGCTGGTTGACCAATGGGCGTAATCCTACTCTAAAATCGTAATGATCCACCACACCGTCCGGATCCAGGCCCCACCAATGCAGTTGCACCGAGGTGGGCAGGCGGTTCGGTCCGCTGCGCTGAATGCTGTCCACCACCGCGTAGGTTTCGGGAGCTTGGTTGGGCAATAAATCACCCATCCATTCCGATCGGCAGGATACCAAAATTTGCAAGAGGCATCCAAGGCCGATCAGGGTCAGGTTACGTTTCCACATAGACCCGACAAAGGTAAGGCAAAGCCCTACTTGACTTCCTCGTAATCCACGTCGGTGACATCCTCCGTAGCGCCTTGGCCGGAAGCTGTTCCCCCAGGTCCTTGGGCAGACCCGTTAGGATCGCCTTGAGCACCCTGCTGACTGGCTTGATACATGTCCGCCGAGGCGGCTTCCCATTGCTTGTTGAGCTCAGCACTGGCCTCGGTGATGGCGGTGAAATCCTTGGAGGCGTGGGCTTTCTTAAGGTTTTCGAGGGCTGTTTCGATGCCGCTACGCTTTTCGGCGGGGATCTTGTCTCCGTACTCTTTGAGTTGTTTCTCGGTGGAGAAAATCAAGGAGTCGGCAGAATTCATGGTATCCGCTTCTTGACGGCGCTGTTCGTCAGTGGAGGCATTCGCCGCAGCTTCTTGCTTCATGCGCTCGATTTCTTCCTTGCTGAGCCCAGAGGATGCTTCTATACGGATTTTTTGTTCTTTGCCTGTGGCTTTGTCTTTGGCGGAGACGTTGAGGATTCCGTTGGCATCGATATCGAAGGTGACTTCAATTTGGGGAACACCACGGGGCGCTGGGGGAATACCGTCCAAATGGAATCGCCCAATGGTTTTGTTATCAGGGGCCATAGGGCGCTCGCCTTGCAACACGTGGATTTCAACCGATGGTTGAGAATCGGCGGCTGTGGAGAATACCTGGCTTTTCTTGGTCGGGATGGTGGTGTTGGATTCAATCAGACGGGTCATGACGTTGCCCATGGTTTCGATACCCAGGGAGAGCGGGGTCACATCCAACAAGAGAACCCCTTCGACATCGCCGGTGAGGACTCCGCCCTGAATGGCAGCTCCTACGGCAACAACCTCATCGGGATTGACCCCTTTGGAAGGTTTTTTGCCGAAGAAGGATTCCACAACTTCTTGGATTTTGGGGATACGGGTAGATCCGCCAACGAGGATGACTTCGTCGATATCCGAGGTGGAGTAGCCCGAATCCTTGAGGGCCCTTTTGCAGGGTTCCAAGGTTCTTTGGACCAAAGCATCAGCCAGTTGTTCGAACTTGGCTCGACTTAATTTGCGGACCAAGTGCTTGGGTACGCCGTCAACCACGGTGATATAGGGGAGGTTGATTTCGGTATCGCTCGACGACGATAATTCAATCTTGGCTTTCTCTGCGGCTTCTTTGAGCCTTTGCAAGGCCATGGGGTCTTTGGTGAGGTCAACACCTTCATCGGATTTAAATTCAGCAGCCAACCACTGGATGATGACTAGGTCAAAATCATCGCCGCCGAGGTGGGTATCCCCGTTGGTGGATTTGACTTCAAAAACGCCGTCCCCTAATTCCAGGATCGAGACGTCGAAGGTTCCTCCGCCAAGGTCAAAAACTGCAACTTTGAGATCGGAGGTTTTCTTGTCCAAACCGTAGGCCAGCGCAGCCGCAGTGGGCTCGTTGACAATCCGTGCAACTTTGAGGCCTGCTATTTCTCCTGCTTCTTTGGTGGCTTGACGCTGAGCATCGTTGAAATAAGCCGGCACGGTGATGACCGCTTCGTTTACTTCGTAGCCGAGATAATCCTCGGCGGTCTTCTTCATTTTCTGAAGGGTGATGGCCGAAATTTCTTGGGGGGTATAGAGCTTATCATCAATCTGTACCCTGGGGGTATCGTTATCCCCTTTGCTCACCTTGTAGGCTACATATTTGAGTTCCTCGGAAATTTCGGAGAATTTGCGGCCCATGAATCGCTTGATGGAGCCGATGGTTTTCTCGGGATTGGTGATGGCCTGTCGCTTGGCGGGATCCCCGGATTTGATTTCACCGTTGGCCAGAAAAGCCACAATGGAGGGGGTGGTTCTGCGACCTTCGCTGTTGGGAATGACCACATATTCGTTTCCTTCCATGACAGAAACACAGGAGTTGGTGGTTCCAAGGTCAATGCCGATAATTTTTTTCATTTTTGATTGGTTTTTG
>VGFN01000147.1 GCA_016868875.1 Bacteroidota bacterium | reverse complement strand
CGTTAATGGTTCTTTTGTACCCGCGGCTGCCCGTCAGGGTTTTGGTGCCTTCGAATTGAGTGAGGATGCGTCGAACCAAACGAGTTTATCCGAGGTTGGTGCAGGATACTCGGATTATCAAAGCGCCGTTACGGCGCTAAGAGCTTCGGGTACCGCAAGGGTTGGGGCGCTCTCCCTTGATCTGTCCTGGCCTGATTTCTTGGGAGATCCCAAATTGGTATCGCGTTTGGGAGATCAAGAAATGGTCTATGCCCTTACGGAAGGACGACTTCGTTTAGCTTGGAACGATAGGAGGGGTGTTGAGCTTGTGGATGGACAGGTTGTCGCCGAAATTCATCATCCATGCGGTCAACTTCCCTTGTCTTGGACTTGGGATGCCGGTCTTGGGTCGGAGTGGGCGGACCCTATGGCCCAACCTTTATCGGAATTAGGTCTTCGAATCCCAGCTCCGAGGAAGAATTTGATCAGTATTGAGTTTTCCTTGGTTCCCAACCCTACCGATGGCAGGGTTCAGGTGTTGCTCTCATCAAGCCTATCGGCGCAAGTAAGTTCCGCCTTGAATGGCAAAGTTTCCTTGCATTGGATCATTCGGGATTTGTCAGGTAAAGTTCAAGGCAGGTATCCCTTCGTTGCTAGTTGGAATGCTGGAGAAACTGTGGGGAACTCAGGGACATCTCCTGGAATTTCAATCTTGGATTTGAGCCAACTTACGAGCGGTGTTTACACGGTCGAACTCATCGGCCCTTCCGGTGAGCCGCTTGCGAGACCTTACCGTTTGGTTCGTCGTTGATGGAGCTTGGTCCAGATTGGTGGGAGTGGATTCCCAAAGCACTTTGGAGAATAGGGGGGCGTTATACCTTCATTGCGGGGGTGGCCTTTATGGTTTTCTATGTTTGGAAGGCACTGCAATCTCGTAAAATCCAACCCCGTTTTCCAAAATTGTCGGATTACCAAAGGGAGATAGGGCATTCGGCAATGACCATTTTGATTTTTGGTGTGGTGGCTTCTTTCCTTTTACAAAGTCCGACGATTCGTCCTTACACGCTGTTGTTGCCTACTCCTGATTTTTACGGCTGGTGTTATTATGTTCTCGTTTTTCCGGTGATGCTCGTGGTGCATGATGCCTATTTCTATTGGGCGCATCGTTGGATGCACTTGCCTTTCTGGTACCGCAAGGTTCATACGGTTCATCATCGCTCCACTAATCCTTCGCCTTGGGCAGCCTATGCTTTTCATCCATGGGAGGCACTCGTTGAGATAGGAATCTTGCCTGTTTTTGTGTTTGGACTACCGGTACACCGAACCCATATTTTGTTGTTTTTCTTGTTCATGATTGCCTACAATGTGTACGGGCATCTTGGCTTTGAATTGTACCCTCAAGGTTTTGAAAAAACCAGGATCGGGCGGTGGGTCAATACTTCCCGACACCACAATCTGCATCATTCCCATTTCACGGGGAATTACGGGCTGTATTTTTTGTTCTGGGATCGATGGATGGGAACATTGCGCAAGGAGTAGGCTCCTATGGAACAATATTCACGTAATACGGATCATTAATATCTTTATCAAAAAAAACCAATGAATCGAACAAATCACGAAATAGACTACCGCATTTACGGTGAAGAAATGCAATGCGTGGAGATTGAATTGGATCCCCAAGAAACGGTGATTGCCGAGAGCGGCGCGTTTATGTTCATGGACGCGGGCATCGAAATGCAAACCATTTTTGGGGATGGTTCTTCGCAACAAGGGGGCTTTTTGGGCAAACTTATGGGGGCCGGTAAGCGCCTCCTTACCGGGGAATCCTTGTTCATGACGGCCTTCACCCATCTGGGTCAGGGAAAATCTAGAGTCACTTTTGCGGGCCCTTATGCGGGAAAAATTATTTGTTTGGACTTGCAGGTACTGGGCCAAAAGATCATCTGCCAGAAGGACTCGTTCCTCTGTGCAGCCAAAGGGGTAGCGGTTGGCATCGAATTTCAACGCCGTCTTGGCACCGGTCTCTTTGGGGGAGAGGGTTTCATTATGCAGAAGTTGGAGGGGGATGGACTGGCTTTTGTGCATGCAGGCGGATATATCTTGGAAAGGGATTTGCAGCCCGGGGAGATATTGAGGGTGGATACCGGCTGCATTGTGGCCTTTACCTCCGATGTCGATTACGATATTCAAATGGTCCGTGGTGTCAAGAACATGATGTTTGGGGGAGAGGGCTTGTTCTTTGCTACGTTGCGTGGTCCCGGGCGGGTTTGGTTGCAGAGCCTGCCGGTATCTCGCCTCGCCGCTCGAATTTTGAGTTACGGTTCACCTGGAGGTCGACGCGAAGAAGGATCTATCCTGGGTGGATTGGGTAACCTGTTGGATGGGGATAGATGATCCAACATCGTAGGTCTCAGGTCCTGTCTTTTCTAGGGACCTTGTTCCTGGCATTCCTTGTGGAAGGTGGATATGCCCAATCCAAGAAGGGGGGTTCCCTTGTTCTTCAGGATTTTCATCCAGCATTCAAGGGTTCCTTTTCCAAAGTTGTTTTGTTAAAATTCAGTGCCTACGATGCAGGGTACAGCGTGGAAGATGTTCAGCCTGCATGGGTGGGTTATCGTTTGAATCGAAATCGGGTGGGCGGTTTTGCCGAACGCGCCAATAAATTTCAGCGTGAGTCTCGTTTGGAAGGTAGGGACGCCAGCGACCGTGATTATGTGGGTTCTGGTTTCGATAAAGGTC
>VGFN01000146.1 GCA_016868875.1 Bacteroidota bacterium | reverse complement strand
TTATTCAACACGAATACGATCACTTGGAAGGCCGGCTTTTCATCGACCTCCTCAGCCCATTACGCCGACGCCTCGTTCAGAAAAAATTGCAACTCATTCGTAACGGCAAACTCCGCCCCGAATACAAGCACCGCACGCGGTAATTTCCTTCCGATAGATTTGTTTCCGAAATATGCTCAGTCTTTGCGCCGGAAATCTCCCCGACGCAAAGCCTGAAAAAATTGGGTCCATGCCCCGGGGCTCAGCAAGGTGCTGGGAATAGGAAAAGCGTTGGGGCCACCGAATTGAGCAAAGGATTGCTGACCACCCGCATAATACGTCTGCGTTATCACCTTCTGCATGTACAGTTTCTGATTCTCGCTGGCATCCATGCTCATGGCAGAGGCAAGCTGGACCAAGAGGTCTTTTTCCAAATTCCGTCTTGCGATGGAGGTTGCATCGTCCTTTAGCTCCAAGGCGAGAAATTCCTGTCGAAAGGCTTCCTTGCTAGGCCAGGGGTAAATGACCGCTGCAGGCAGGTCCACGGTATCCCTTTCCATAGGGACCAATACGGAATAAAATTTTTCATCCAGACGATCGGGCATCACAAAGGTGGAAGCCCGGTAACCCACGGCACTGAACACCAAGGAATCCCCGGGCAACAGAACCATAGAGAAAAATCCTTTGAGGTCGCTCACCGTTCCCTTGAAGCGATTCTTGACCAGGATAGTAGCAAAGGGAACCACGCTCATGCTGTCCGAAGTCAAGGTCAAGCCGGAGAATTGAACGGGTTTCCCTTGTTGGGCGATGGCGATGGGCGCTCTTCCCATGAGCAAGCACGCAACAAGGATCCAACCTGCCGCCCATGCGTTGGGCTTCCTGCGCTGCGTTTGCAAGATTAATGGCCGATAACTCCTGTGCGATTGGATCATGGAACAAAGGTAAAGCCATGAGTGGCCTGACCTAGGCGATGAATTTTGTGTGCCAAAAGATGTCACGGCCCGGGTTAACCTTTGGACAACTTAACGCAAAATCATGAAACAAAGCAACCATTTGATCGCTCAATTGAACTACTGGGCGGATTGCATCGAAATGCTGGGACCGGATGATCAGCCCATCGCGGGTTTGTTTGAGCAGCCGATGGCCGGTTTGAAGCTGGTTCGTAAACCGCAAGCAAGCCCCATGGAATGGGCACAAAAGATTGCGCGGAAAACCAAAGCCCAGGCTCAAGGGTTGCTGTAATTTTGGACTTTATCCATCGCCCTTTTAAACCCCATCCCTCACAACCCCAACCATGAGTTTACAAAACGAAAAATTCAAAGCCCTTCAGCTCACCCTGGACAAACTGGAGAAAACCTACGGCAAAGGCGTCGTCATGAAAATGGGCGAAGCCCGCGTTGTCAATGTGGATGTCATCCCCACGGGTTCCCTCGGACTGGACATTGCCCTAGGCATCGGCGGTCTACCCAAGGGCCGGGTGGTTGAAATCTACGGTCCCGAATCCTCCGGGAAAACCACGATTGCATTGCATGCCATCGCTCAAGCACAGCGCAAGGGCGGTATGGCCGCTTTCATTGATGCGGAACATGCTTTCGACAAGGGTTATGCCGAGAAGTTGGGGATTGACACCGAAAACCTCCTGATTTCTCAGCCCGATAACGGGGAACAAGCCCTGGAAATTGCCGATAACCTCATCCGTTCCGGGGCCATCGATATTTTGGTCATCGACTCCGTTGCCGCCTTGGTTCCCAAAGCTGAAATCGAAGGGGAAATGGGAGACTCCTCAATGGGATTGCAAGCACGCTTGATGTCCCAAGCCCTCCGCAAATTGACCGGAAGCATCAACAAAACCGGTTGTGTTTGCATCTTCATCAACCAACTTCGGGAAAAAATTGGTGTCATGTTCGGAAACCCCGAAACAACCACGGGTGGTAATGCGCTCAAATTCTATGCCTCCGTTCGCTTGGATATCCGACGCATTGGGCAACTCAAAGAGGGCGTCGATATTTACGGTAACCGTGTTCGAATCAAGGTTGTCAAGAATAAAGTGGCTCCCCCATTTCGCCAATGCGAATTTGATATCCTCTACGGGCAAGGTGTTTCTAAAGACGGGGAGATTGTGGATTTGGCGAGCGAGCTAAACATTATCAAAAAGAGTGGGTCTTGGTACTCCTACGGCGAAACCAAATTAGGACAAGGCCGGGATGCCGTTAAGCAGCTCTTTGCGGATAATCCTGAACTTGCCGAAGAAATTGAAACCAAAATCCGGCTGGCTACCCAGCTAACAATCACCGCAGAACCAGAAAGTTCAAATTCTTGATCATTCACGAAAAATTCTTGATCATTCACGATTGAATTATTCATTTTCGGGTTTGGGCATTTATTTGTCCATTATTGTATTCAAAAATTGATTTTTCCACCGTTTGGTGGCATACCCAATGTTGCAACTATAACTTTGTCTAACTAAACCCCATACATTATGAATAAATTTCTTTCAATTGCACTCGTAATGGCTTTCTGCGTCAGTTTAGCAGAAGCACAAACAATCTCGAAGCCTGTCAAAGGGGATCGTTTATTCGAACTTAGTGGCTCCGGTATTAACGAACTAGGCGCTGGGCTTAACACCACGCGCGGTGGCTTGATGATTCGTGACTTCATTGCCGACAACAAGGCAAGGCGTTTGGCGGCCAACATTAATTTGCAGTTTGAAACTGCAGAAGGTGGAAAAAAGCGATTCAATGAAA
>VGFN01000145.1 GCA_016868875.1 Bacteroidota bacterium | reverse complement strand
ACTCAAATTTTGGGGATGTCGATGTGAATTTTTTGGGGGTCGAAAATTTGCTTTTTTCAATTGTTCATTATGACAATGATTATCAGCAAATTAATTTAACGTTAACGATTATGGTTTCGTTGAAAGGGGGGTCGGCCTTGGGAACCTCGACGTGGTCCCGCATAGGCTGGTTTATCCCCGCCTCGACCTGCTTGTTTGGCGGTAACCTTCAAGCCCCTGCCCCGAAAGCGGGCACCGTCAAAGGAAGACTTGAGCTGATCCAATGAAGCCTGTTCACCTTCAATGGAAGTCCATGCATCTCCCAAAATAATTTTGCCCAAATCTGCTTTCTGCAATCCGGAATGATCGAGCAGAAATTGAAGCATACTTGCTTTGTAGAAGCCATCCTTGATGCCCAGGTTAATTTGTATCCCGGGTAAATCTTCGGCGTATTCTCGTCGGGGCCGGTCGCCGTTGTTGCCGGCGCTTGCCGAAGACGAGGCGCCCGAATGCATCTCGGCGTCGTTTTGCAAGGAATAATAATGAAAGAGGCGTTCAAATTCCAACCATACCAGCTTTTGGATCAGGGTATCGCGATCCAGGCCGTCCAGCATGGGCTGCAAATCCTGCAACAAGGAGCTGATTCGATCCAGCTTGGGATCCGCCTTGGCAATTTTGTCAAAGAAATGCCGAAGCTTGGTCTCAGCAATTTGAGAACCCGACGGCACGGTCCCTTGCTGGAATTTGAATTTGAGTTGCTTCTCCATTTGGCGAAGTCGCATCATGTCCTTGGGGCCAAGGATCACCATGGAAACCCCTGCCTTACCGGCTCTGGCTGTACGGCCGCTACGGTGGGTGTACACCTCGGCATCATCGGGAATGGAATAATGCACAACGTGGGTGATATCCCTTACGTCAATCCCACGGGCGGCTACATCGGTGGCCACCATCAATTGCAGGGAACGCTCCCGGAAGCGGGCCATCACCTTGTCCCGCTGCACCTGGGATAAATCCCCGTGCAATGCCTCGAGGTCGTAGCCTTCCCGAATCAGTTTCTCGGTCAATTCTTGAGCCTCGGCCTTGGTACGAGTGAAGACTATGCCGTACATCTCCGGATGGGCGTCAATCAGACGTTTGAGGGCTTCGTATTTGCGCGAGAAGGGAACCTGGTAAAACCAATGTTCCAATCGGGAGGGAGGGGCTGTACCGGCATCGCTGCGCAGGGTCTGGGCATTCTGCAAGAAGCGGTCCGCCATTTTCTTGATCTCAGCAGGCATGGTGGCCGAGAATAACCAGGTACGGCAACGGCCTGCGGCATGGGTCATGATATAATCCAGGTCATCGCGGAATCCCATGTCCAGCATTTCATCTGCTTCATCCAAAACCAGCGTCTTGACCGCAGCGAGATCCAAGGCCTTGCGTTCCATCAAGTCCATCAATCGCCCAGGGGTGGCCACAACCACCTGCACTCCGGAACGAAGTTTGCTGATCTGGGTATGAATGCCGGCCCCTCCGTAAACGGCGAGGATTTGAATACCGGACATGCGGGCTGAGAATTTATGCAAATCCGAGGCAATCTGGACGCAGAGCTCCCGGGTTGGGCTGAGGACCAAGGCTTGGATGCCTTTGGCCTCCGGATCCAAATGTTGCAACAATGGCAAACCAAAGGCGGCAGTTTTGCCGGATCCGGTCTGAGCAAGCCCGAACAAGTCGTGATCGCCTGAAAGTAGTATAGGGATGGTCTGGGCCTGGATGGGCGTGGGGCTTTCGAAGCCGAGGTCCTGTACTCCGAGCAACAGCCCCGGAACTAAACCCAGGTCGGCAAAGCCCGGTACGGTTGAATTCATGTGGGCGCAAAGGTACGTTATTATTGCAGGGTGAAAGCCTTAACCATTGCCGTGGACGGTTATGCTTCCTGCGGCAAGAGTACCCTCGCCAAAGATTTGGCCTCTGCCTTGGGCTACCAGTACATCGATTCCGGTGCCATGTACCGCGCCGTGACCTGGTACCTGCTCCAACACCGCCTTGAGGCGGAAGAGGGTGAAAACCTCCAAAGAGCGTTGTCTGATATAGCGATCGATTTTGTAACCCAAAGCGGAGAAACTGTCCTGCTGCTCAACGGCAAGGAGCCTGGTCTCGCCCTGCGATCCAAGGAGGTCAACCGCATGGTCAGTCCCGTTTCGGCCTTGCATTCGGTGCGCATCGCCATGGTGGAACGGCAACGAGCCTTCGCAACCCGGGCAGGGTTAACCATGGACGGCCGAGATATCGGAACCTATGTATTTCCCGAGGCTGAACTCAAAATTTTTGTGCAATCACGACCCGAAATTCGGGCGGCTAGGCGTTTGGCCGAGCTCCGCAAGGCCGGTGAACTGCAGTGGACCCTGGAGGAAGTTCTTGCCAATCTGCGCGAGCGCGATACCATGGACTCCAACCGGGACTTTGCACCCTTGCGACGTGCCGATGATGCCGTTGACCTGGACAACAGCGACCTGAACCGGGAAGAACAATTGGCCTGGGCCTTGGAACTCGCCTTGGCCAGAGGAGCCGTACGCCCCTGAGGCGCTCGCTAACGCTTACCCTTTGCGCTTTCTGTCGGATTCCTTCAAGAAAATTTTGCGTATGCGCATGGATTTGGGGGTCACTTCGATCCATTCATCTTCTTGGATGTATTCCATCGCCTCTTCGAGCGAAAAACGCCTTGGGGGGGCAATTCTGGCATTGTCATCTTTGCCGGCAGCCCGCATAT
>VGFN01000144.1 GCA_016868875.1 Bacteroidota bacterium | reverse complement strand
TGCGGCCTTGGGCCATGTGGTAAGACGAAACAACATCGCGGCCAAAATTACTTTTCTTCTTATAGATGCCAATTGCCCACCGGGTGCAATTGCCCATCACGGATGAAGGTGGTTGCCGGAAAATTATCGGTGTACAAGGCCCCCGTGCCGAGGCCTTGAGCAAGGCAATTTCCCCTGCTTTGAACTTGGTGGGTGGTCCAAGAAGCGATGGCGCTCAATCCGATATTGGATTCCAAGGCGGAGGTGATCCACCACCCCATTCCCAGATCCTCGGCGATTTGGATCCATGCTTCCGTCACCTTGAAGCCGCCAAGCAAACCCGGCTTGAGGACCAAATACTTCACCCCTGACTTGGCGAGCCAAAGGGACGAGGCCTCGTCTGGTTGGCGAAGAAGGATGGATTCATCCAAAGCAATGGGCAAGGATGAGGCTTGAGCAAGGTCCGGCAAGAGAGGGTCCAAACGGGGGGCTAAGGGCTGCTCGATGCTATGGACCTGCAGCCCATGGAGATCGCACATTTGCGCATGGGCTCGTTCAGGATCCAGGGCGCCGTTGGCATCTACACGAATTTCCAGGACCGAAGCGGGATAGAGGCTGCGGATTTCGGCAATCATGTCCAATTCGGCTGTCCAGTCCAGCGCACCGATTTTGAATTTGAGGCAATCAAAGCCTTGCGCGATTTTGTCGAGTGCCTCCTTCCGCATGGTTTCCACATCATTCATCCAAACGAGGCCGTTGATGCGCAGGGGATTAAATGATCCTGTGTTCGGAACTTTGTATATTTGGTGAATCATGTTTTCAAGGCCGAAAGCAATGGAGGGGTACTTGCTTCGCCATCCATCCAGCCAGGTTTCCCAAGATTCGATCGACCAAGGAGTTGAATCTCCTTTCATTTGGGTATTGAACTCGCGCAAGGCCAATGCAAGAGCTTGCTCCCAATCTTTTTCGGAATGCCAATCCGGACTAAGACCGGGCAGAGGAGCGCATTCGGACCGCAGGCTTCCCCAACAAAGAAGCCATATATTCCTGTGAATTAAAGTGTTACGGGAGGTTTGAGCGGGAAGGCGGAACTGGAGTACTGCTTTTTGGCTCTCCAGCGTATACCTGAAATCAAGACCCTGATTCATCGTGCAAAGGAATCACTTAAGACTACATCGTTCGCCAGTAGAGTATCCACGGCATCAAGGCCATCCCCAACAAATACAAAGCCGTGGGCTTGAGGAAAGCATCGTATTTGCGGGGTTCCTGCACTTGCCAAATTCTGCGAAGGAGATTGCTGTAGGCTACGGCCATCAAGGACCATCCCCATAACAAAGGCACCGAGCGGGACCAGGCAAAGACGAGCAGGGCGATCACTGCAGTCATGACCAGGAGAGTCTGAAAATACAGAGCTCTTTGATTCCCCATTCGTACAGCCAATGTTATTTTGCCTGCTTGGGCATCTTGTTCCCGATCACGCAAATTGTTAAGGTTAAGGACCGAGGCGGCCAGCAAGCCTGTGGCCAAGGCAGGTCCCCAGTCCCCCAAGGCCATGCTTTGACCATGCAGGGTGCGCATACCCGCGTAGGCAACCGGCCCGAAGAAGATCAAGACTGCTACTTCGCCTAGGCCTCGGTAGCCGTAAGGATTGGATCCTACCGTGTACCGAATCGCCGCAACGACCGCCGCAATGCCCAGGGCCAACCACCCCCAAAAGCGGCCTTGGCCCGCCGCCAGCAATTGAACGGAATTGGCAAGGGGAATCAGGAGCCAAACCCCGCTGATCAGGGCCAACGCAACGACCACCAGGATTGCCTTGCGCATCGCGGTGGATGAGATTTGACCAGAGGCCACCATGCGGGCGGGGCCTATACGGTGACGATCGGCACCGTTAACCGCGTCTCCGTAATCGTTGGCCAGGTTGGAGAGGATTTGCAGCAGAAAGGCTGTACACAGGGCATGCAGGACGACCGACCCTTGGACGAGGCCTTGCAGGGCTAGAATTCCGGAGGGCAGAAGGATGACAGCGGCCGCCAAAGGCAAGGTTCGAAGCCGAATGGCACTAAGCCAAGCCTCGATGGTCGTCATGGAATTGGGTGCGGGTAAAGACATCGAAAGGAATTCAACGCAAAGGTTGACATTGGAGGCAGGGATTGCATCTTCGTGCCGTGAATGTTCTTTCGGTTGCGTCGATTAGTAAAAGCCTTGGCGAAAGGGTTTTGTTTCAAAATTTGTCGTTTGGTTTAGATCAAGGCCAAAAGCTTGGCCTGTTGGGCCGTAACGGATGCGGTAAAACTACCCTGCTCCGCATGGTTGCCGGCATGGATAGCCCTGACCAAGGGGAGGTCCGCATCAACAAACAAATTCGGGTAGCGTACTTGGAACAAGACCCCCTGTTGGGCATCCAAGGCGCCGTGATGGACGCTATCCTGCATTACGACCGACCTCAAAGCCGTTGGCTTCGGGAATACTATGATTTGACCGAACGGGAACACCTTAGTGACGAGGACGTGGAGCGCATGAACCGGCTGCATCAAGTCATGGAGGAACAAGGCTTGTGGGAATACCAAAGGGAATTCAACCGCCTTCTGGGGGAATTGGAAATCCCTGATCTCAAACAAGATTTGACTACCCTATCGGGAGGTCAACGCAAACGGGTCGCCTTGGCCGCCTTGATGGTCGCGGATGCCGATTTGATTTTGTTGGACGAACCGACCAACCACCTGGACCTGCATACCATTGAGTGGCTGGAAA
>VGFN01000143.1 GCA_016868875.1 Bacteroidota bacterium | reverse complement strand
AAGAAAATGTGCGAAAAATTACGGGAACTCCTCACCCGTCAGCAGTTTGAAGTCGCTATCCAAGCCTCCATTGGCGCCAAAATCATCGCCCGAGAAACCCTCAAAGCCTTGCGCAAAGATGTAACCGCCAAATGTTACGGAGGAGATATTTCCCGTAAGCGCAAGCTTCTCGAAAAACAGAAAAAGGGCAAAAAACGCATGCGCCAAGTAGGCAATGTCGAAATACCCCAAAGTGCTTTTTTGGCGGTGCTCAAATTGGATTAATACCTTCGTCAACCTTCCTCCCAATGGCATCCCCCCTACTTCTTGATGGCAAAGGAACGGCTGCTCAAATTCGAGAAGAATTGAAGGCGGCCAACAGCCAACGCAGGGCGGCAGGCCAACGACCCCCATTGCTGGCGGCCGTTTTGGTAGGGAACGATGGAGGCAGTGAATCGTACGTCGCGCACAAAATCAAGGCCTGTGTCGAGGTTGGCTTCGAGTCCAGACTGCTACGGTTCGCGTCCAATATCAGCCAAAATGAACTCCTGTCGGTGGTCAATGGACTCAACCACGATGACCAAGTGGATGGTTTCATTGTACAGCTCCCCTTGCCTCCCCATATCGATGCCCAAGTCATCAACCTGGCCATTGATCCCACCAAAGATGTGGACGGCTTTCACCCCGTCAATGTCGGACGCATGGCCCTGGGCCTCCCTACCTTTTTGCCGGCCACCCCTTCAGGGATATGTGAATTGTTACGACGAAATGGAATCGTCACCAGCGGGATGCATGCCGTAATCCTTGGTCGGAGCGCCATCGTGGGTGCTCCCCTGGCGCAGCTGTTGGCCAGGCCGCAAGAACCCGGCAATTGCACGGTCACCCTCTGCCATTCGAGAACCCAAGCCCTCAAGGAACATTGCTTGAGAGCGGATTTGTTGGTGGCGGCCATGGGGAAACCCGGCTTTGTCACGGCCGACATGGTCAAACCCGGTGCTGTCGTGGTGGATGTAGGGACTACCAGGGTTGAAGATCGCCACAGGCAGTCAGGATTTGTCCTTCGTGGGGATGTGGCCTTCGACGAAGTTGCGCCCCTATGCAGGGCAATAACCCCTGTCCCCGGTGGCGTAGGCCCTATGACCATCGCAAGCCTCTTGACCAATACCTGGCAAGCCGCAACGGCCTCTTAACCTCCCTTTCCCTATTCCAAAATGGCGGCCCAAGTCGCAAAACACAGCCTGCCATCGCTTCAGCTACCGATCATGGAGCAATTTCTCAGTTTGCAAGGAGAAGGAAGAAATACCGGTCAAGTCGCCTATTTCATTCGCCTTGCGGGTTGCGATGTGGGTTGTGTTTGGTGCGATGTCAAAGACTCTTGGGATGCCGAGAAACACCCGTTGCGAAGCGTGGACGAATTGGTCCAAGATGCCCTTCGTTCGGGTTCTCCTAACATTGTCATTACCGGAGGGGAACCGTCCCTCTACGACCTTACGGAATTAAGCAAACAACTCCGGGCTGCAGGGCTGCAGGTATGGCTGGAAACAGCTGGGGTCCATCCCCTTCGCGGTGAATTTGACTGGATCTGCCTCTCCCCCAAAAAGTTCAAAGCTCCCCTACCGGAGTGCTTATCCGTTGCCAATGAATTCAAAGTCGTCGTTTACCATCCCTCCGACTTGTCTTGGGCCTTAGGTTTTTTGGACCATCTCCATCAAGATTGCCTCCTTTATGTACAGCCGGAATGGGACATGAGGCATCGCATGACCCCGCATCTTCTGCGTTATCTTCAGGAGAACCCCCGATGGACCTTGTCCTTGCAAACGCATAAATATCTTGACATCCCCTAAAATTTTTTGGAACAGGGGCTCTTTGAGAAAGGCCCTTTTGAGCAGCCCTATGGGGATCCTGGGCTTAGGATGGCTCCTTGCTTTGGGTATGGTGCAACGGGCCCAGGCCCAAAATGACGATTTGATTTTCGTGGATCAACGCAAAGCCGAAGTTTCGTTGGCCAAGGCCGTTGAGCCGGCCGCATTGGGGGAATACGCCAAGGCCACGGGCAGGGTTATGGCCGTTTGCCAACAATACCCGGACTATGCCCCTGCTTGGTTGACCCTGGGCGAGCTTCACTTGAAATTGCAAGAATGGGGGCCTGCGGTCAAAGCCTTCGAAAATTCCATTCGACGACACCAACGGCTTTCGATCAAGGCATACCACGGTTTGGCCCAAGCCGCAATGCAAGTTGGTGATTATGAAAGCGTACTGAAGCACTGTGTCGAGGTGCCTACCTTTCGATTGGCCTCCGAAGGTCAATTGCGGGATCTTGCCTTGTGGCGAAAACAAGCTCAATGGGCCCTGGAGGCCATGAAGCGTCCTGAACCCTTCGACCTTCAGGTGGCTCCTTCGGCATTGTTGGGCGATGGCGCCAGCTACCTTCCTTGTTTATGCCGCAACGGAACCCAAATTGTCTTTACGCGAAGGGGAACCGAAGGAGAAGATTTCTATGAGAGTCAATTGATCGACAGCAATTGGCAGCAGGCCCATGCTCTGGAAAGCCCGCTCAATTCCGACCTGGATGAAGGAGGGTGTTGGCTGAGCCCTGATGGACAAATGATTTGGTTTACAGGATGTTACAGGGATGGAGGCTTGGGTTCATGTGATTTGTACTACAGCATTCGGAAAGACGGACGTTGGCAAAATGCCGTCTGGGCCGGGTCGGTCATCAACTCCACCGGTTGGGATGCGCAACCCACCCTGAGCAGCGATGG
>VGFN01000142.1 GCA_016868875.1 Bacteroidota bacterium | reverse complement strand
CGTTATGTGGTTCCCGTGGCTGATTTCTTGCGGCTTGGTCTTCAGCAGATGCAACAACCCAAAGCCCTCCAATTGCTTTCCCAGCTCTTGTCCGAGAACAATTCATGCACTGATCCGGAATTGGAGCGCAAATTGCGGGAAAACCTCCGGCATTACGCCCCCATCAGCCAAGGCGCCAAAGCTCCCCGGCTGGATAGCCTGGTCAATGCGGCAGGACAGGTGGTTGCTTTGCAACCTAACGAAGGAATTTATGTGTTCTGGGCGGCTGATTGTGGACATTGTTTGGAACAATTGCCCAAACTTTACCGTTGGTGGTCCTCTAAGCATCCCGATTGGGCCGTAACAACGATCTCCGTGGGGGGTTCCGCCCAGAATTGGGCCTCCACCATCGCCACCCTGCCTGCCTGGACCCATTTGCAAGACCCCCTGGGCCGCCAAGGTCCTACCGTGGAAGCCTATGTGCTTTATGCCACGCCCCTCTTTGTCAAAGTGGACCGCGACGGACTTATCGTGGACGTGTTCCGCGCCGAAAGCTCCCTTGAATTGACCTATTGAGGGATTTTTAGCGATTTATATCATTTTTTGGTTGTTATTAAATAACAATCCGTGTCCTTTTTTGTCCATTTTTAAATATTTATCTAACACATTTGTTCGTTTTTTCGTTTAATTATGTCTATTTTTGCGAAGCGATCAAAAAATTCATGGGATTCAAACCCGAACAGCTACTTCCATTCCTTCAAGGAAAGAAGTCCAAGGACTTTCCTCGTTCCAAGGATTCCAAATTCAATAACAAATTAATTCTTGCAAATCACCCGGACTTGGGAATGTTGCGAGACTCATTGAAGGTCAAAGCCCCTGAATTTAACTTTTGCACAAACCTTCGTAACGCCTAATCTCTTTTAAGAAATTCTGGATGATTGTGGATCAATTAATCCAACTCGAAAGGGAAGCCAAAAGGCCTTATTAATTTAATTTTATAACAAAAACCTATTTGTCAACGTGTTATTAGCATTTAGAGACTTTTTGCGTAAGCTATTTCGGCCTGTTTCTGCAAATGATTTTCCAAGAAGCATGGATGCGCATTATTTTCTACAAGCCATATTGCCCAATTTACGAGATTTTGAATTGTTCTACGAGAGGATTCGCGAAGAGTCCTTGCATTTTACTCCTTGCTCGGATTTGAGTTTTGCCTACAGAGACCGGATTGACCGCTTTGCGAAGTACGCATTCGATGAAAGCAGGTTTGTTCACGCCATGCCGGGCATTATGGAGGGCTACCGCATCGCCTTTACCAAGGAAGGGCTGCTGCTTCCAGATGCTCGACTCCACCAATTGCTCTACTACCAGGACCAATTAATCCTTATCAATGCCCGATTACCTTACCGACCCGGGTTCGATCCGGACACTCCGCCCCTGGAAACCATGGTCGGGCCTATCCATCTGCCCATCGGAATGGATGCACAGAACCCCTTTTTGACCATCGGTTACCGTGATCACGCTGGTCGAATGTTGTGGTATGAAAGTGAGGTGAATCAGCATCTTCGATTCCTGGTGGACCCGCAGGGTTTGAAGAACCTCATCGACGAAGCCCATCGACAATTTAATCTTTCAAATTCCCTAATTTAGCTTAAATTTGAGGCATGAGCCGCATTGCACGACTGATTGAGAAATTAAGCGATCTCCTCAACAATCGCCCATCTCGCACTCGCAAATCCGGAGAGGGTGGCGATAGTACCCGACACCTTTCCAAAAGCGTCCTCTACCATCACCACGAAATCCGCCAGTATGGGCTGAAAATTCCCGGGCTCTGGGATAGCCTCCAAGAATTATCGGATTTGGAAAGCCGCTTCAAGGAAACTGTAGCTCCCTTCCTCGAATTCGATCCAGCCAACCCGGCCTTCAGCAAGACTCTGTCCGGGATTCGACCTGATATTGTTCATGCCTTCACCCACAGTGACCTGCTCACCACCCATGCCAAGCGGCATCAACTCCTTTATTATAGAGGTCAATTGGTGGTTATCAATGCCAAAATTTCGCGGCTACCCATGGACACGGACAAGGATCGCGTGGTGATCAATACCGTGGCTGGGCCCATTCGTCCCTACCTCAAGAACAGCCAAGGCTACTGCTGTTTGGAAACTTGTACGGCCTTGCATTGCTTCGAAGATGTCAACCTGCATTTGCGCTACCTCCTCAATTCTCAAGCCTACCAAGCCATGTTGGAAGACATCGAAGCCTCCATCCGTGAAGAACAAGGCAAGGATATCGTGTTCTAAGCCTCCGCTTAGAGGAGGCGCTTGATAATCCGCCAATACCTGCGCGGTTTGGCGCCGAAGCCTGCATAAAATCGTTGAAGACCAGGGATTTCGGAACCCTCCATGTCCAGCAAAGCATAGGTTACCTTGCCATCCGCATTGTATTGTTGGCGGGCCCAAGCCAAGACTGCGTGCACCAAATGCATCGCCGCCCGGTCAGTTCGACCCTGGGGGCTATCCCAAGCAAACTGATAAACCAGCGTATCGCCGGAATGCCATAACACAGCAGCCGCTAGCAAGGTATCGCTTCGTCGGAGCACAACCAGAGTTCCCCGTCCATTCGATAACATGGTACGGATGAGCTTTTTGGCCTGTTGGATCTGGGCCAGGCCCCACCCCGCTTTGTTTTGCAATCCCAAATCCAAGGCCAGTTCCAAGCCAGGCTGGCCCAAGGCTTGATCCCAGGAGTTAAGGGCCAAGAACTCCGCATCCAA
>VGFN01000141.1 GCA_016868875.1 Bacteroidota bacterium | reverse complement strand
AATCAAATCCTGCGCCGGCAGCTTTTTCTTGAATACGCATGGCCTTGACGGTGGCGGGTAAGGATTGAGGGACACCTTGCAGGATAGAGGTTCGACCCTCCTCCAGCTTTATCTTTTCCCAATTGGCTTTGACCTGCTCCGAGGATTCGGCTTGAACATCCGAATACAAATGCGGGTGACGACGTATCAATTTCTCACACATATTGTCCAAGAGCTCAGCGAGGTCAAATAGACCTCCTTCTTTGCCGAGCCTCGCATAAAACAACAGATGAAGGAAGAGGTCACCCAATTCTCCTGCAACCTGATTCCAGTCCTTAAGCTCAATGGCATCGATGAGCTCATAAACCTCCTCTACCGTGAGGGTGCGAAGCGAATCGAAATCCTGCTTGCGATCCCAGGGACAATTTTCGCGGAGCTGATCCATGATGAGGCGCATTCGGTGAAATGCGGCAAGGGCAGCATCCTCACTGGGATACGGGGCCGATGAAGGTGGCGGATTTAGGGGCATATTGGAACCAGGTTTCGAATGAGAATGAATTGGTTTTGATCATGTGGGTGAGCAATACACGGCGAGGGGATTCAAGGTATAAATTTGCAACATGATCTCCTCGCTGCTTACGCTTTTTGTTTTGACTTTGGTCTTTATGAGTTTGGGGTTTGCCGGATTGGCCATTCGCATGTTGGTCCTCAAGAAGGGCGAGTTTAGAGGAACCTGTGCATCGCATAATCCTTTGCTGAAAGACCGGGGTGTGGACTGCGCCGGATGCCCTAATCGCTATTCGGATCATTGCCCTGCGACTCAGGGCAAATAGGCCTTCATTCCCGTGGTGGCAAAGAGGGTATATCCTGAGGTAGTCTTGGGATGACTAATCACCAAAATCGCCTCCAATTCAGGATGCTTCATTAGCAACGCTTTGGCCCCTGATGAACCAAGAGCCATGCATGCAGTAGCAAAGGCATCCGCGGTCATGCAATCCTCTGCAAGAATGGTTGCTGCCAAAACATCGCTGGGGGTGGGATACCCGGTCGAAGCCTGAATAGTATGCGCCACCTTGACACCGTTAAGCATATAAAAATTACGGTAATTTCCGGAACTTGCCATGGATCGGTTCTTCACTGGGATTTGCAATAAAGCCGCCCTTTGTTGGCCACTTGGATCATCCAACGGCTTTTCAACGGCCACGGTCCAAGGCTGACCTGCACTGCGCCATCCCGATGCCCTAATCTCTCCCCCTATTTCGACCAGATAATTACGGATCCCTAAGGATTCCAGGTACCAGCCCACAACGTCAACGCCGTAACCTTTGGCAATGGCACTGAAATCCAACATTTGATTTGGTTTGCCTTTGCAAAGAGAATCGCCGACCATAGCAAATTGACCAAGTCCTACCAGCTGTAACAATTCCTGAACTTTGGCGGAATCAGGGGTTTTGTCGTTACGCTGGGGTCCAAAACCCCAGGCCTGCACCAAAGGATACACAGAAGGGTCGAATGCTCCTGAAGAGGCTTGGTGAACGGCCAAAGATGCGATGAAATTCCGTCTGATCATGGAGTCCACAAGAAAACAACGTTCACAGCGATTGAACTGACTTAGGATCGACTCCTTACGGTAGGTACTCAAGGATGCATTTACCCTATCCAGCACCGAATCAAGTTGCTCTTGGGTGGGAAGAAGGACCACTGCTTCTTGGATAAAATTTCCAAGCGAATCAAAATTCAACTTAGTGTCATTATCCCCGTGAATCACAGCAACTTTGACCATATAGCTGGTCCCCATAGTACGTCCTTCCCAATTCATTTGCTCAACCACGGGCTTCTCGCCAACACAGGAACCTTGCATAAGAAAACCTGCAAAAATCCATGATTTAAAGAGGATTGCCGTAAAATTGATTATGGGTTTTGGTTGATCAAAACTCCAAAAACAAGAATGGGCTTTACGCATTAGCAAGTATATAAACGATGGGAAAAGAGACGGATGGACGTATGGATTTTAATTTAGAATAGGATGACGAGGAAAAGAAGCCATCATGGCATGTTCACCCCCCATGGATTTGAGCAGAACCGCCCACAAATCCGGTTCATGAATATGGTTAATCCAATCAAATCCGCCGCTGTACAAGATCCACGATTTGCTTTCGAGCTCCGATTCCAATTGACCGGGGGTCCATCCCGCATACCCCGCAAAGAAGAGCAACAAGTCTTGATCCTTGGGGTCGGCCAAAGCATTGTGCCTCAACAGGCCCTCGACCCCCTCCTCATCGCCATCACCCAATTGGATAAAATTGATCTCCGAAAAAGCGTGATCATTAGGCTCGTAACATAATTTTAACATAAACCACTCCTCGGTTTCTACCGGCCCTCCGCTTCGCCACAACGGCAAACCTGTTGGCAATCCCTGCTCCGCTTTCATGATGTCAATCCCGGCCCTGATCGCGAGAAAATCAGTGACCGCATCGTGGTGGGGCAATATCCCGTCCCCGGTCCTTTTGTTCAAAACCAAACCCATATGGCCCTCCTCAGCATCAGCGTGCAACAAGAGGAGTACTGTGCGCTCAAAATTGGGGTCATTCAAGAAAGGGTCCGCGATAAGGATGGTCCCTGGACTTAAATCCGCAGGTTTGCCTTGGCCGTAAATCGGGTCGGAGGGTACGTTAAAACGATTGGGCACGTAGAATTATTGGACGACTTGAATTGCACAAACTTAGACCTCTCGTCCCCAAGGTTGGATGCCCTGCCTTTAACTTTGGCTTAAAATTGATATGA
>VGFN01000140.1 GCA_016868875.1 Bacteroidota bacterium | reverse complement strand
CAGTTTGTCATGCTGACGTTCACCTACAATTTCCGGAATTTTGGTCGTCCACCCCGCGACAACCCTGCTGATTCACCTCATCCGATGGGCATGCCCCAGAGTATGCCTTCCGGACACGGGGATCCCTCAAGGCCCTGGGGTACTTGGCGATAAATCATAGCCGGGCCAATGGCTTTGAAGCCAGCTGCGGTAGTTCTCTTCGCGGGGGTTGGAAGCGGGTTCGTAGAAGACTTTGCCGTGCAAGCCATCGGGCATGAAAGGTTGAGGGATGAAATGGTGAGGGCCTTCGTGGCTATATTGGTAGCCTTGGCCAAAGCCCATTTGGCGGTCGAGGTTGGTTACGGCATTGCGTAGGGCTTCGGGAACCGGGGGAAGGTTATCCTCCCTGCGAATGAAATCCAAAGCCTTGTCGATGGCCAGGTAGGCGGAATTGCTTTTGGGGCTGAGGCTAAGGTAGAGGACGGTTTGGCTAAGCAAGATGCGGGCTTCCGGATAGCCTATTTTGGCCACGCCGTCCATATTGGCTTGCGCCAAAATCATCGCTTGTGGATTGGCAAGGCCTATATCCTCGGCGGCCAAAATGAGCAACCTACGGGCAATAAAGACAGGATCCTCGCCCCCTTGAACCAACCTGGCCAGGTAATAAATGGCGGCCTGGGGGTCGGAACCGCGAACAGATTTGATAAGCGCTGAAATCAGGCGGTAATGCTGGTCTCCGGCCCTGTCGTGGTAAACGAGGAAATGCGGGAGCACCGAGGCCACCAACGCATCGTCAAGAACAGCCTCCGGGCCCTTGGCTGCATTCCATAACATTTCCAGAAGATTGAGCAAACGCCGGGCATCCCCTTGGGCATGCCGAAGCAGGGCATTCCATTCGGTCAAGGGGACAGGGCGGCTGGCCAGGACAGGGTCTTGGTCCAGGGCTCTTCGTGCGAGTTGGAGCAGGTCATCCGGGGACAAGGGTTGCAAGACGATTAATTGGCAACGGGACAGCAAGGCGGGATTCAGGCTGAAAGAGGGATTCTCGGTGGTGGCCCCGATGAGGGTGATGCGGCCTTGTTCCACGGCACCCAACAAAGCGTCTTGTTGGGCTTTGTTGAAGCGGTGGATTTCGTCCAAGAAAAGCAAAGGCTTGAACAAGCCGTGGCTTTGTTCGATAACATTGCGCACTTCTTTGACGCCGGCATCCACCGCGCTGAGCGGGTGAAAGGGCTGCTTGGTGTTGGCGGCCAAAAGCTTGGCAAGGGTCGTCTTGCCGCAGCCCGGCGGTCCCCAGAGGATCATCGAGGGAAGGGTGCCTCGCTGGGTCATGCCGGTCAGCAGACCTCCTTGGCTAAGCAAGGAGTCTTGTCCCAACAAATCCTCGATGCGTTGCGGACGCATTCGCTCCGCCAGGGGCATATCATACATGGATTACGGTCTTGAACGCTAAAGATAAACTCCTGTGGCTCCGCTCATGGCTTACTTTGCGACCATGCTCGAGATCGGTGAACCTAAGGGGATGAATGGCGGCCCCCAAATATGGGAGATTATTCCCACGATGGACGGTTCCCATACCTTGGTCTCGAAGGATGGCCTTCTGACCTTCCACAGCCGACATGGAGCGATTACCGAGTCCAGGCACGTCTTTGAGCAGATGGGTTTGGACTGTTGGTTGGCTGCCCATGCCCACGCGCCAACGACCCTGCGGGTTTTGGAGATGGGTTTGGGGACCGGGCTCAACGCCGCTTTGGTCTTGGAAGGGTGGCGACATAGGTTGGGATCGAAGAGCAAGAACGGTGATGACATTCCCTCCAGCGGGCTTGGTTCATTGAATTGGTCGTACACGGCTTTGGAGACACAACCCCTGGATCCTTTGCTGTTGGGGAAATTAAATTATGGAGCGCATCTGTATCATGGGGCTTGGGAGGATTGGCTTGCAGGCTACCGGGCAATGTACCCATTTCTTGTGGAGGCTTCCCATCAGTCCGATGGCTCGGAATGTGTCGGGGAAGGGCCTGAGGAAAACACATCATTGAAAATTGAATCCAAGGAAAGTCGTATAGTGATGAAGGTATGGCCTCAGGGATGGGTACAGCCATTGGAGGAGGTTTTTGACGTGATTTTCTACGATGCGTTTGGTCCATCTGCCCAGCCGGAATTATGGGGTGAGCAAGCGGTAACCTTATTGGCGCAGCGTCTGACCAAGGGTGGGGTCATGGTCACCTACGGCGCGCAGGGTGCCTTCCGACGGCACCTTCTGCAAGCAGGCTTGTTGGTGGAGCGATTGCCCGGTCCTCCAGGCAAAAGGGAAATGCTCAGGGCCGTCAAAGGCTGATTTTCCGCAAGGTCTTCCGCATCTTTGGGGCATGTATTCGTTATTGCGCCTGGTTATGTTCCGATTGGATGCCGAAAGGGCGCATCATCTTACGCTCAACATGGCTTCGGTCTTGTTGCGAATACCCGGCATGACCTGGTTATGGGCTCAATTTTGGCCTAAGGTGCTCGATCCTTGGGAAGGTTTGGGCTTGCATTGGTCCAACAGGGTGGGATTGGCCGCCGGTTTTGACAAAGATGCCCGCTACCTCCACGTTTGGAAAGCCATGGGTTTTGGGTCGGTGGAAGTAGGCACCTTGACCCCAAGACCACAGCCCGGGAATCCGAAGCCTCGCTTGTTTCGTTTGCTGCAAGACCAGGCCCTGATCAACCGTCTGGGTTTTAACAACGGTGGCGTTGCTGCGGCCATCCCTCGGCTGAAGCATCGTCCATCGGGCCTCGTGGTCGGCGCCAATATTGGCA
>VGFN01000139.1 GCA_016868875.1 Bacteroidota bacterium | reverse complement strand
CCGGCCCTGCAAGCGGTCGTACAAGGCGAGGTTAGTCTCTTTCCGGATAAATTCATGGCCACCTACCGACACTGGATGGAGAATTGCCGGGATTGGTGCATTTCCAGGCAATTGTGGTGGGGACAGCGCATCCCAGCCTGGTATTCCCCGGACGGGCAAACCTGGGTGGCCGAAGACGTTCATCAAGCCGCTGAATTAACCCAAGGAAAATGGCGAGCAGAGGACCTGAGCCAAGATGAAGACGTGCTGGATACCTGGTTTTCCTCCTGGCTGTGGCCCCTTTCTGTTTTTGATCCGGATTTTATCCGCCAACACAACCAAGGGCAGGAGCCCAACCGGGACTTGGCGTATTATTACCCGACTTCGGTGCTCGTCACAGGCCCGGATATCTTGTTTTTCTGGGTGGCCCGCATGATCATGGCCGGGCAACGCTTTCACGGAAAGGTCCCCTTCAAAGATGTGTACCTCACCGGGATTGTCCGCGACAAACAAGGCCGTAAAATGTCCAAGTCTCTGGGCAATTCACCGGACCCCCTCGACTTGATCGCCCAATACGGGGCCGACTCGCTGCGCATGGGGTTGCTTTTCTCCTCACCTGCCGGCAATGACTTGTTGTTTGATGAAAGTCAACTGGAACAGGGGCGGCATTTTGCAAACAAATTATGGAATGCACACCGCCTTCTGATGACGTGGTACGAGCAAGGTCCTTCCTCCCAGGATACCGGGACCGAACAGGCAGAGGCCATACGATGGTTTGGACAGCGCTTAGCCGCAACACAGAATGAATTGGAACAGGCCTACGGCCAGTACAAACTTTCGGAGGTTATTCGTCTAATTTATAAGCTGATATGGGACGATTATTGTTCCTGGTTTTTGGAGATGATCAAACCACAACCCGGACAGGTCATGGCCTGGTCGGTCTTGCAACAAAGTGCTGAGTTTCTTAGGGATTTGCTGGCTTTGCTGCACCCCATCATGCCCTTTGTGACCGAGGAACTCTTTGAACGAATCCAACCCCTACGTGATCCCGCCCAAAAAGCCTTGGACCAAGAATTTCTCTGCCTATCCCCCTATCCTAAGTTAAGGCAAGTGGATCAAGCGTATCTGGATCAGGCCCATATGGCCTTGGATTTGGTGGTCGCCTTACGGCATTTCAAAGGCCAAAACCAATTGGGTGCCCGACACCCCATGACCCTCTATCCTGAGGCCGGTCTTGAATTCCTTCAGCATTTCGAACCCATCCTGCACCGATTAACCGCCGTAAATTTGGTTTTTGGTTCAACCCTCACCAAGGACGTGGATCAACTTTCGGCGTTGATGTGTGGGACACGTAAAGTCATGATCGATCCTGGCGTAGAACTAAACAAAGGGCAAGCCTTGGAACAAATCCAAAAAGATTTGGATTATCACGAAAAATTCTTGCAATCCGTTCGGGCCAAACTCCACAACCCTTCCTTTGCGTCCAAGGCCCCGCCTCAGGTTCTGGCCCTAGAACATAAGAAGGAACAAGACGCTCTGGACAAAATCCAAGCGCTTCAAGAAGAATTACGGCGTTTGAGCCCCGACATGGGGTGATATCGCTGGACCACTTCCCGCAAATACTCACGGCTGAGATGGGTGTAGATTTCAGTAGTCAAAATGGACTGATGTCCTAACATTTCTTGAACAGCGCGTAGATCTGCCCCCGCCTCCACCATATGCGTTGCAAAGGCGTGTCGAAAGGTATGCGGGCTCACTTGTTTGGAAATGCCCGCCAGTACAGCTTGCTTTTTGACCAAAAGGAAAACCACCATGCGAGTCAAGGTTTTGCCATTCCGGCTCCTAAAGACAGAGTCCTCATGCCCGTTAGCCACCGCTTGAAATCCGGAGGCTTCCTGCAGGTACCATTCCAGTTGCCGTCCGGCATGGGAGCCCAAGGGTACCAAGCGTTCTTTGTTGCCTTTGCCCCGTACCCGGATTAGCCCGAGGTCGATTTGCACATCGCTTCGCTTTAGGCCTACCAACTCACTAACCCTCAAACCGCAAGCATACATCAACTCCAACATGCAGCGATTCCTTGATCCTTGAGGTTGGGAGAGGTCCACCGTCTCGATCATTCGGTTCACTTCTTCGATGCTGAGCACCACGGGCAATTTCCTCGCCAGGCGGGGAAGTTCCAACAAGGAGGCCGGCTGATGCAAAGCCATTCCTTCCTGTTCAAGGAAGAGATAAAAGGCCTTGACCGCCGATAACATTCTCGCCTGGGTGCTCGCCTGCAATTCGAGGCCGTGAAGGGTAGCCAGCCAATTCCTCAAGTCGTTCTGCGTCATTTCTTCAGGAGCAGATTTGGAGGCCGCTGCATCCTTCTGCGCCCACAGGCCCAATTGGTACACGTCCTTGAGATACGCTTCCAACGTCAGTGGAGCCAAAGATTTCTCCAAGCCCAGCCAGGCCCTGAAGCCTTTGAGGGAACGTTGCCATGGAACACCAAGACTCGCCCATCGGCTGTCCTGCTTACGAACAATAGCAGTAGAAAGTCCTTGCCTCATGGCCTACCTTTGGTTTCATGAATTCGGTCCACGCGCTGATCATTAACGGCCCCAACCTTAATTTGCTGGGACTTCGGGAACCCGAAATTTACGGCCATACCGGTATGGATGCAATTCTCGAAGCCTTGCGCCGAGAATTTCCCCAAGACCTCATTGATTATGTGCAGAGCAATCACGAGGGCGTTTTGATTGACACCCTGCAAGCATGCGACCCCGGTATAGCCTTTGTGCTTTTGAACCCGGGTGGACTGACGCATACCTCCGTTGCCTTGGCCGATGCAGTGGCTGCGATCAA
>VGFN01000138.1 GCA_016868875.1 Bacteroidota bacterium | reverse complement strand
TGGTTGGTAAGGTTCTGGCGGAACCAAAAATGGAAACACAAGGCCCGATGCGGGATAATTTCTCAAAGCCTTCCACAAATTCCGCCATGATTTTGAAAATCTGCCACGAGGAGGAGGCTTTGATTTCAGTCCAGCTCTTCTGCTCGAAGGCGTCTTGGATGCGTTCTTGTTCGTTCGGTGTGGTCATCGATGGGGTGGTTTGGTGGATGGTAAAGAAAGAAGCCAGAGTCCTGCAAAGTTGAGGGCTCCGTTTAAGATCAAAAGTTCGAAACCAAATTCGTAGCCTCCTAACCAACGCGCGCTGTTGGTTTTGAGTATGTAGCAGAGCAAAGGGGTGATCACTGCCATGGCAGGAACCCAGCGATCCCGAACACTTCGACGGCTGAACAGACCAAAGGCAAACATGCCGAGCAAAGGACCGTAGGTATATCCGGCCACAGTGAACAGTTGGGTAATCAAGGACTCGTTGTGCAGGGAATGGAAGAGGATAATCTGCAAGGCCAAAACCAGCGACATACCTAAGTGGACCCGCTTTCGGGTTCGGACATCGCCCTTGCTTTCGTTGAATCCCAGGAAGTCCACGCAGAAGGATGTGGTCAATGCGGCAAGGGCGGAATCTGCCGTGGAATAGGCCGCAGCGATCAAGCCAATGATGAAGGTTAACCCAGCCACCACCGGCAAATGTTCAAAGGCCAAGGTCGGGAAGAGCATATCCGCTTTGGCAGGCAAGGTGATGCCCTTGGCCTCGACATAGGCGTACAGGAGGTAACCCAAAACCAGGAAGAGCAAATTCACCAGCACCAGCACGATGCTGAACCAGAACATATTTTTACGGGCATCGTTGAGGCTTTTACAGCTCAGGTTTTTCTGCATCATGTCCTGATCAAGGCCGGTCATGACCACCGTGATGAAAATCCCCGACAAGAACATTTTCCAGAAATTGCGGGCGCTGTGGTCCCAGAAGAAAATCTGCGACATGGGGGTGCCCATCCCGGCAGGATTCGAGGCAGCGGGTCCGGGCATGGTCCGTAAGTCGCCTTGAATCAAAGACCTCCACAAATCACTCCAGGACCAGCCCAATTCGCCTGCGATTGCATTAACACTGAAAATCACCGCCAACAACAGAAACATGGTTTGCAGGGTGTCCGTGATGACGATGGTTTTCATTCCGCCGCGGAAGGTGTAGAGCCAGATGAGGGCGACCGTGACGGTGACGGTCAGCCAAAAGGGAAGGCCCAAGGGCCCCAATACCAGTTGATCCAAAATCATGGATACCAGATAGAGCCGGAAGGAAGAACCGATGGTGCGCGATAGGATGAAGAAGGCGGCGCCGGTATAATGCGTCGAAGGCCCAAAGCGCAAGCGGAGGTACCCGTAGATGCTGGTCAAGTTGAGCCGGTAATAGAGGGGTAAGAGACCGTGGATGATGACCTGGTACCCTACAAAATAACCCAGCACCAGTTGGAAATACGAAAATCCGTTGTTACCGGTCGCTGCCCCTACCGCCCCCGGGACGGAGACAAAGGTGACGCCGGACAGCGATGCCCCGATCATCCCGAAGGCGACTAAATACCACGGCGCCTGCCGGCCTGCGATGAAGAAGGATTGGTTGTCCTGAGAGCCGCCGGTGCGCCAGGCCACGAGGACCAGCATACCGAAGTAGGCGATGATGAGACCGAGGACGAGGTAGGGAGACAAGGTTAGGATCTTGGTTTCAAAGAGTAGGGCTAGGGCGAAGTTAAACCGCAGGGGGTGCTATTTTTGGCGACGATGAATCTGGGCTCTCAATTAGTGCAGGATGCGGTGGATGCCTTTGCAAAGTTTCCGGGCATAGGACGCAAATCAGCTTTGCGCTTGGTGCTGCACCTTCTGCGAAAGAATCCCGCCGAGGCCAAGGGTTTGGGGGATGCCCTTCACAAATTGGTGGATCAAATACGGTACTGCGAGCGCTGTTTCCATTTCAGCGACCATGCGTTATGCTCGGTCTGCGCCAACCCCAAGCGCCAACATGAAACCGTTTGCGTGGTCGCCGATCCGAGGGATTTGATGGCCATTGAATCCACGGGGCAATACAACGGGGCCTATCATGTGCTTGGTGGTCTGATTGCTCCCCTCGAAGGGGTGCAGCCGGAGCATTTGCAAATCGAGTCCTTGATCGCCAGGGTTCAGCAAGGCGGGATTTCCGAGGTTGTGTTGGCCTTGAATTCCACCCACGAAGGGGAAACCACGGCCTTCTACCTCTCCCGCAAACTATCCGGAACCGGGGCGCGCCTAAGCACTTTGGCCAGAGGGGTCGCGGTAGGGGCCGAATTGGAATACGCCGATGAGCTGACGCTGGCCAAATCCATTGCCGAGAGGGTACCCTTCAAGGCCTAGGTTGGAGGCCATTTTCTTTGCCTTCCTCAAAAAGCAACGCATAGGGGGTTGAAAACGGGGCTTGATCTTGTATATTTGCGGTCCTTTGAAAGCAGAGGGTCCCCACAAGGGGTCTTTCAGCCCACTCCAAGGATTATTTTAATCGTTTTTCAATTTAAACAAGTGGATACGTTAAGTTTCAAAACTGTCTCTGCCAACCGTCAAACGGTTGTGAAGAAGTGGTACGTCGTTGACGCCAACTCAGAGATTGTGGGACGCCTGGCTACCAGTATTGCTTCCGTTCTTCGGGGCAAGCACAAGCCCAGCTATACCCCACACGTAGACTGCGGGGACAATATTATTGTCATCAACGCAGACAAGGTGAGATTTTCAGGCCAGAAAATGGGGGTGAAAGATTATTTCTTTTACTCCGGATACCCCGGCGGTAAGCGCCTGGAGACGGCCAAGGATCTGATGAAACGCCGCC
>VGFN01000137.1 GCA_016868875.1 Bacteroidota bacterium | reverse complement strand
GAAAAATTCTGCTGATTGATATTGTTCGCGAGCAACGCGGCACTGATTCGACGCTTGCCCTTGAACCAAGATGTGTTACCACCGCTCATGTACCGAGCGCCTTCGGAAGGGAGCAGGGGCTGAAAGGTCTGACCGTAAGCGTCGAAGGGCAAGGCCCGGAAAGGCTCCTCCCCCTGGACTTGCTCTGGATCACTCAAGGCCCCCATACCCCCGTACACTTTACCGAAACGGCTGCTGTTCAAACCGGTACGCGTTATCAAATTAAGGGTTTTCTCGGTATTGCCATCGTTAATCCCGCTGAACTGGGCCTGATCACTGAGGCGGTCGATCAGTTGGACTTTATCGATCGCATCGGCCGGGAGGTTACGCAATGCCGCGGAGGCATCGTTGCCGTAATATTCCTGACCATCCAGGAGGACGCGACGGATCTCCTCGCCTTGGGCCTTGAGAGTCCCGTTCTCCACGGTGATCCCGGGCATTTTACGAATCAATTGTTCAGCATCCGCATCCGGGGTCGTTTTGTACCCGGCGGCATTAATCTCCGTCGTATCGCCTCGCTGTTCAATGCGTTTGGCCTGGGCCTCGATGCCCACCGAACCCAATTGCGTCGTTAACGGGGCCATCAAAAGATTGCCAACGCTTTGGGACTCCAACCAACGCTGAAACCTACGGTAAGGGGCATATCCAACGTAGGTGCATTGGAGCATGTATCCCCCAGCCCTCGGCAAGGTGAGCACAAAGCGACCTTGGGCATCGGTAGAAACCCCTGTACGCAATGCGCTGTCCCTTACCCCTACCGCGACCACATTCACTCCCGCCAAACCCTCCCCGGTCAAGGAATCCAAGACCCGCCCTGTAATCACAGGCTTCAAATCGCTACGATCCCCACCTCGATTCCCTTCGTTACCACGGCTTTGCGTCCATCCTATGGAGGTCTGCAGCAGCATCAAGGCCAAGGTCAGAACGCATAAGCGGATGGTAGTTGTGGAGAAGTTCATGCCATTTGGACTTTTATCATGGGTTGAACCAACAAAAATGCGCATGAATGCGTTCTTTGGGTGCGAACTTTGAAGCATGAAACGATCTGCCTTGTACCTCTTGCTTTTGGTTGGCACCGGGCTGGCCATCCTCGTCAGCACCCTGGGCGAAAGCAGTTCCTACGTGGACTTTGCCGAAGCCGCAGCCAACCCTGACCGCAGTTACCATGTGGTCGGACAATTGGACCGGGGCTTTCCGTTGGTGTACAACCCGACCCAGGACGCTAACCTGCTTCGCTTCCGGTTACGTGATCAGCAAGGCCTGAGCATGTCCGTGGTGTATTACGGCGCCAAGCCCCAAGACTTCGAACGCTCCGAACAAGTCGTCATCGTTGGCAAGGTCGTTCCCGGCCCATCCAAACAAGAGAACAAGTCGGTCTTTGTGGCAGACCAGATTCTGACCAAATGCCCTTCCAAATACACCGAGGACCAGGTACCTACCGCCTCGACTAACCCTTAATCTTCGAATTGATCGCGATGGAATATGCAGGCGAATTGCTTTGGCCCGGCCATTTGGGGCATCTTGCGGTCATTGTTTCGTTCTGTGCCGCCTTGATGAGTACCCTGTCCTACGGGCATGCCCTGAACGGACATACCCTGTCCCGCGGTCGCTGGGAACTGTGGGGCCGCTGGTCCTTCGGGATTCATAGCGCTGCGGTGGTCACCATCATCGCCACTCTTTTCGGGATCATTTATTATCATCGCTACGAGTATCATTACGCCTGGTCACACGCGTCCAAAGCCTTGCCGACGCATTACATCCTCTCTGCCTTCTGGGAAGGGCAGGAGGGGAGTTTTCTGCTGTGGATCTTCTGGCACACGGTGTTGGGATGGATATTCCTGGCGGTCAGCGGAAGACGCTGGGAAGCGGGTGTTATGGGTGTTCTTTCCTTGGCCCAACTCATGCTAAGCAGCATGCTCCTGGGAACCACCTTGGGGATTCCTGGGCTTATGGAATGGTCTATAGGGAGCAGCCCCTTCACCCTCCTTCGCGATACCCTGCAGGCCCCCATTTTCAACCGTCCGGATTACCTCCAATGGATCACGGACGGCAACGGACTCAATCCGTTGTTACAAAATCCTTGGATGGTGATCCATCCTCCGGTGCTCTTCCTGGGGTTTGCCTCCTGCACCATTCCCTTTGGGTATGCGATAAGTGCCTTGTGGACGCGTAGGTACGAGGATTGGGTGGGTCCTGCCCAGGCTTGGACCTTGGTCGCCATCCTTACTTTGGGGAGCGGCATCGTGATGGGGGCTGCATGGGCCTACGAATCCCTGAATTTCGGTGGGTATTGGGCCTGGGATCCGGTCGAAAATGCCTCCTTGTTGCCATGGCTCTTGCTCGTTGCCGCCTTGCACGGCATGCATGCGTACACCAAAACCCGGTATTCCTTGCGCTCCACCTTCATCCTCGTTTTGCTGGGGTTTTTGATGGTCTTGTATGCTACTTTCCTGACCAGGTCAGGAATCCTTGGTGAGAGCTCGGTGCATTCCTTCACCGATCTGGGCTTATCAGGTCAGCTGTTGATCTTCTTGGGGGCCTTTGTTGTGCTGGCCATGGTCCTGCTGCTGCTTCGTTGGCGAGCAATCCCTGCCCGCGAAACGGATGGCGAAGAAGCCGGCAGTTCCCGGGAATTCTGGCTCTTCGCAGGAAGCATGACCTTGGTCATCAGCGCCTTGCAAATCCTTTTCACCACCTCCATCCCGGTATTCAATGCCATCGCTGGCAGCAACTTAGCCCCCCCAGCCGAGGTCGTTTCCTATTATAATCGATGGCAATTGCCCATCGCGGTAATCGTTCTGTTGTTAGGAA
>VGFN01000136.1 GCA_016868875.1 Bacteroidota bacterium | reverse complement strand
GGCTTGCATGATCAAGATTTGCTCTCCGAGCAAGTCCACGATCAAAGCGGAAACCACGGTTCCCATGAATAAACCGGACTAAGCACCGATGAACCGCCCCTGGAACGAATGGTTTGACCTCACCCTCCCTCTAGAAAATGCTGTAGCGGCATTCACGGTGGTGTTGGCGGTCATGCTGCTTGCCCCGCTTTTGTTCAACCGTTTGCGGATGCCGGGCATTGTTGGCCTCATCCTGGCCGGAGTGGCCCTGGGGCCCTACGGCTTCAACATCATCGACAGCCGTCAAATCACCCTATTTTCGAAGGCTGGGCTTTTGTACATTATGTTCCTGGCCGGGCTCGAACTGAATCTTCAAGAGTTTCGCAAAAGGCAAACCCAAAGCATCCTCTTTGGATTGCTCACCTTCGCGGTCCCTTTTGGACTAGGCATGTTGGTGTGCACCTCGGTGCTTGGCTTTGATCATCTCCCTTCGGTGCTGATTTCATCGATGTTTTCGACGCATACCTTGGTGGCCTATCCGCTGGTGAGCCGCATGGGTCTAACGCGTTATGAAATTGTCACGGTAGCGGTTGGAGGAACCATTATCACGGACACCCTGGTGCTCCTGATGTTACCGGTAATTACCCGCATGCAGTCCGGCGGTACAGACCCTCTTTTCTGGGGTGGACTCTTCCTGCGTCTTGTGCTGTTCGGCGCGGTTGTTTTCCGAGGCATACCCCCCTTGGTGAAATGGTTTTTGCGCAAAAGCGATGTGGGGCCCTATACCTCGTACCTGCTGGTCTTGACCCTGGTTTTCGCAGGGAGTCTGGTGGCGGAATTGGCGGGGGTGGAGGGCATTATCGGAGCCTTTTTTACCGGTCTTGCCCTGAATCGACTCATCCCGCACGGTTCTCCCTTGATGCAGCGCATTGACTTTGCCGGAAATGCCCTGTTCATTCCCTTCTTCCTGATCAGTGTGGGGATGTTGGTGGATATCAAAGTCCTCTTTCGTGGACCCCAGGCGCTATGGATCGCCCTTGTGTTAAGCAGCGCGGCATTGGTGGGCAAATGGTTGGCCTCCCGAATTAGCGGGCTTTTATTTCGCTACACACCCTATCAGCGCAGGTTGCTTTTCGGGCTTTCGACGGCCCATGCGGCGGCAACGGTTGCAGTGATCTTGATCGGTTACCAAATCGGTTTGGTCAACCTGGACGTGCTGAACGGAACAATAATTCTTGTGTTAATTACTTGCGTCGTGAGCTCCTTTGTGGTGGAGCGGAATGCCCGCGTGATTGCGCAACAGATCAAACCTTCCAGCGATACGGAACAGGATATGGACGAAAACATCATGGTCGCCCTCTCCAATCCAGCGACCGCTCCTCCCTTGTTAGAGCTCGCCATGTCCTGCCAGAATCCTGATCTTCCCGGGAATCTGTATGCCATAAGTATTGTTACAGATAATGATCCTGACTCATCGTCAACCCGCCGTGCGCGTCAAATCCTTCAAGATGCTGACCGCATGGCCGAAGCCAAGGGGCGGAATCTTGAGAAAATCCTACGGCATGATCTTAACATCGCTTCTGGCATTGTTTATGCCGCCCGCGAAAAGGAAAGTCATGAAATAATCCTTGGCTGGAACCCTGACCCTCAATTCTTGGAACGCTTCTGGGGTGGCGTTCTTCCTTCGATTCTCAAACACAGCAATCAGCAAGTCCTCATCCTGCGTGGCTCGGTATCCCTCAAAGAATTCAAAGGACTGAGCGTATGGGTGCCGACCCACTTGCCCTTGGAGCCCGGTTTTCTGTTGGCCCTCAAATCCATTCAACATATGCATCGATCCATGGGGGGCTCCTTGGATTGGTACCTCGATGAACAAGAAGAAGCGATGCTGCATCGTTTGCAAGCCGAGGGCCTGGCTCAAATTCCCGGAAATTTCAAGCGCCTCCCATCGCAGGCCATGAGCGTTGAATCCATCTTGCCCTTATGTTCTTCGTCCGAGCACCTGCCTCTGCTCATCTGCCCCAGGGAAGGCTCTATCTCCTACCATCCCGAATACGCTGACCTCCCTAAACATCTTGGCAACTCCGCCCTCTTGATGCTTTATCCTTCGGTTCCTTCCAGCGAACCCTTGCAGCGCCTAAATAACATCGAAAACGCCTTGCCCGATGGCCTGCGCCGTCCTATGGAACGCCTTCAAAGAGCCGCCGATGCCCTCAAAGAATGGCTACCCGAGGTGTATACTAAAAAGAACACAATTTAATTTTTCCACATATTGTTCTAGAATAGAAAATAATTTCTTTACCTTTGACGGTGGAGTTGATACCATAAACAAGGCGGAACCGAAAAGCCTCATGAGTAGGAAAACCTAAACCCTTTTTTATGAAAAAGTTTTTCTTTTTGATTGCAATCATCGCAGGAACTTTGACATCTGTCAATAGTTTTGGGCAGGGAAAAGGCCAAATATGGTTGGGCGGAAATGCTAATGCCAACATTATGCTTTCTCCCGAATTTGCTTTAACCCTCGGAGCGGATGGTCATTACTTTTTGATGGACAATCTCTCCTTGGGCGCTAATTTGGGTATCGCTATGATGGGAGATGAAACCACAACAAGTTTAACACCAATGGCTCGTTATTTCATTGGTAATATCTTTCCGCAAGTTTCATATCAAATTATGCCCGAAGGTGGTGGGCTTGGGGTTGGTGCTGGTTATTGGTACAATTTAAATGACAACGTCAATATTACTCCAGTTTTAAATTACGATATGGAGACAGAGGCCATTGGGTTAAATATTGGATTTGGAATTAAATTGAAGTAACTCGATTTGAATTGAAGTAACTCGATTTGAATTGAAGAGTCCAAAGGGCGGTGGCTTCCAAGCCATCGCCCTTTTTT
>VGFN01000135.1 GCA_016868875.1 Bacteroidota bacterium | reverse complement strand
CCCATGCTTGAAAAAACGGGGTCCAATCGATATAATCGACCAATTCCTCCAAAGGCCATGCCAGTTCCTGCTGCACCCCTGATCGCTGGGGAATCGCGGGTCGGTAATTCAACCAATCTCCTTTCCAAGCCCTGGCCCTGGCCTGTTCCAAGGTCAGCATGTTTTTGGCGGCGGCACGGTTGAGGTAGCCATCCCGCATGGTCGTCTGTTCTTGGCGGTTTCGCTCCGCAAAGACCGGGCGTTGATCGGGGCTGAGCAAGGTCGAGACCACCGGGACCGAACGGCTGGCATCCAAGACATGCACCACCGTTCCCCCATAGGCCGGGGCTATTTTGACTGCCGTATGCGCTTTGGAAGTGGTCGCTCCACCGATGAGCAAGGGAATACGCATACCCCGGCGCTCCATCTCCCTCGCCACCCCCACCATTTCGTCCAGCGAGGGGGTAATCAGGCCCGATAAACCAATGATATCCACCTTGTGCTCCACAGCGGCTTCCAAAATTCGATCGGCGGGCACCATCACCCCCAGATCAACCACCTCGTAATTGTTGCATTGCAGCACCACCCCCACGATGTTCTTGCCGATATCGTGCACATCCCCTTTGACCGTGGCCATCAGAATACGACCTTTGTTGGAGGCTTCTCCGGATTCTCCAGCCGCGGCTGCTCGTTCTTTTTCGGCTTCCAAATAAGGCAACAGCACGGCGACCGCCTTTTTCATGACCCGCGCACTTTTGACCACCTGGGGCAAGAACATCTTGCCTTCGCCAAACAAATCTCCTACCACATTCATCCCGTCCATGAGGGGGCCTTCAATCAAGTGAAGGGGCTTCTCGAATTCCAATCGAGCCTCCTCCACATCCTCCACAATGTACTCGTCCAGCCCTTTGACCAAAGCGTGGGTAAGACGCTCTCGCACAAGCTTTTCGCGCCAAGACATATCCTTGCCTTGGCCATGCTTGGCCTGGGTTCCTTTGTAGGACTCGGCCAGGTTAACCAAGCGCTCCGTTGCATCGGGACTTCGATTTAGTAACACATCTTCGACATGCTCCAAGAGAACCGGGTCAATTTGGTCGTACACTTCGATTTGTCCGGCATTAACGATGCCCATATCCAACCCTGCCCGAATCGCATGGTACAAAAAAGCGGAGTGCATCGCCTCCCGGACCTTATCGTTCCCCCTGAACGAAAAAGAAATATTGGAAACCCCTCCACTCACCTTGGCCAAGGGAAGATTCGCCTTGATCCAGGCCGTGGCTTGGATGAAATCCACTGCGTAATTCTGGTGCTCTTCGATACCCGTCGCCACCGTTAGAATGTTCGGATCAAAAACGATGTCTTGTGGTGGGAAGCCCGCCTGATGGATGAGTAAATCGTAGGCTCTTTGGCAAATGGCGATGCGTCGCTCCAAGGAATCGGCTTGACCTTGTTCGTCGAAGGCCATGACCACCACCGCAGCACCGTAGGAACGCACCGTGCGGGCATGGTCCAGGAAGACGGCTTCCCCTTCCTTGAGTGAAATGGAATTGACCACGGCTTTGCCTTGAACACAGGCCAAACCCGCTTCCAAAACCTCCCATCGGGACGAATCGATCATCACCGGAACACGGGCAATATCCGGCTCTGCCGCGATAAGGTTCAAAAAACGAACCATCGCAGCGACCGAATCAATCATCCCCTCATCAAAATTGACGTCAATCATTTGGGCCCCGTTTTCGACCTGCTGGCGGGCAACCTCCACCGCTTCTTCGTAGCGGTCATCGCGAATCAAACGAGCAAAAGCCCTCGATCCCGTAACATTGGTTCTTTCTCCGATATTCACAAAGTTGGTATCCTCCCGAACCACCAAAGGTTCCAAGCCGGACAAACTCAATCGAGGCTGCAAATCAGGCAAGGGGCGAGGCGCGAACTGGGCCGCCTCCTCAGCAATCGCTCGGATATGCTCGGGTCCTGTTCCGCAACAACCCCCAATAATATTCACCAAGGATTCCTGCAGAAATTCCCGAATCTGCAACCGCATGGTATCGGAGTCCTCATCGTAGGCCCCAAAAGCGTTGGGCAATCCGGCATTGGGATGCGCCGAAACCCCAAAATGGGAGCAGGCCGAAAGGGCCTGCAGGTGGGGTCGCATTTGTCTGGCCCCCAGCGCACAATTCAGTCCTATGCTCAAAAGGGGAAGGTGCGATAGCGAATAAAAAAAGGCTTCCACCGTTTGCCCGGAGAGGGTACGACCACTGTTGTCGGTGATGGTTCCACTCACCATGATCGGCAAGGGCCCTTGTTCCTTTTTCCGGAAAAAATGATCGATGGCATAAAGCGCCGCCTTGGCGTTCAGCGTATCAAAAATCGTCTCCACCAAAAGAATATCCACGCCTCCATCCACCAAGCCGCGAATTTGCTCGGTATAGGCTTCGACCAATTCCATAAAATACACCGAACGAAAACCGGGATTATTGACATCCGGACTTATGCTGGCGGTCTTGTTGGTCGGTCCTATAGCACCCGCCACAAAACGAGGCTTGTTTGGATTCATGGCCGTGACCAAATCAGCCTGCTCTTTGGCCAAACGAGCCGAAGCCACGTTAAGTTCATAACTCAATTCTTCCATGCCGTAATCAGCCATGGAGATACGCTGCGCATTGAAGGTATTCGTCTCCAAAATATCCGCCCCGGCCTCCAGGTAGTCCCGGTGAATTTGGGCGATGATATCGGGCCTGCTCAGGCTGAGCAATTCGTTGTTGCCCTGAACATCGCGAGGCCAATCCGCAAACCGTTGGCCACGATAATCCGACTCGGTCAGTTTGCGTAACTGAATTTGAGTACCCATGGCCCCGTCCAACACCAGAATGCGTTGGGCAAGGGCTTCTTTCAATTTTTGGTGCATAAAAAAAGCCATACTTTCGTGTGGCTTATCCGCA
>VGFN01000134.1 GCA_016868875.1 Bacteroidota bacterium | reverse complement strand
CATTGCTGGCATCCAGGACCACCAAACCTCCATTTCGGTTTCGCATCCACTTATTCCCCAAGCGATCCACCAGCATATCCAGAAGTTCCGTGTGCGGGCCTGCTCCGAAGGATTCCCACAAGCCATTGGCTCGGCGCACCACCACCGGTCGCGCGGCCCCAAAATTGCTCATCCACAAATCGCCTCGGCTGTCCATATCCATACCGCTGACACGGACTGTGACGGTGGTTCCTTGCTGCGCTTGCAAGGAAGAGTTGATGGCATCGAACATGACGGCCGAATCCCCCTCCACCATGGCGACACCTCGCCCCCAAGTGGATAGCCATACCCTTCCAATACGATTTGGATCGGGCAAAGCGCCAATGACATCGTACAAATTGCCTATACCCTGTACGGTCTCCCGGTTCAGGGCTTTCCAACGATTGACCTGGAGGAGTGAGGCCCCGGAGGGATCAAAGGTATTTCCAAAGCCACTGCCTACTTGGTAGGCTCCTCCGGCAACCGCTACCCCACCGGCATTGGCTTTCAGTTGAAAAACCTTGTTGGTGGTGGGCCCTTCGGGCAGGTACCTAAAATAATCCCAGGGGGTAAAGCGAAAAAGGCCACCCCCATCATCTCCCATCCAAACTTGGTAGGAGTCGTACAAGGCACAGGTTGGCCGAACTGATTCGTTGGCAATAGGGTAATTGTTGAACTGCAATTGCTCGTCCAAACGAACAGCACGCAGGGTATTGACCACTTGGAGTTGACCCCCCGATACCCCCAAAAAAACATTAGGGGATCCTGCGTTGACAACCATCGTTCGATGTCCACCATTCTTGTACCATAACAACGAATCGCCCTGGAATGAAACCAGGCTATCGCGATACATCACTAGGGAAGGGAAGGGTTTTTTGCCCCAATACGGGTCCCGTGTCCAAAACTCAAAACTTTGAAGATTAGGCGCATCGGTAGGGGCGGTGTAAAGTCCACTGTCGGTGGCGGCCCACCAATGGCCATCCATTTGCACCAAGGCATTGACGCCCAGGTAAGCTCCTTGAGGGCCAATCACGAAAGTACTCCGAATTTCCGTCTTGAGCAAATCCAATTCCACGATACCAAATCCATAACACAAATAAACGAATCGCCCCGCCTGGTGTATGGATCGGATCCTTTTGCCAAGGGGAATATTCGCTTTCAAGACCGCATCCAAGGCCTCTACCTGACCGTTCTTGTACAAATCCAAATTGCCATTGGCATAGGCAATCACCAAAGTTTGGTGCGAGGAAGAGTACGACAAGGCAGCCACTTCGACATCGTTCAAGCCGTTAACTCTGGTGATGCGCTCCAAGGATTCGTCTTCCAAATCGTAAACGAACAGGCCCGCACCACATCCCGCATAGACCTTGAGGTCAACCTTCTCAACGCAGGTGACTCTGCCAAAAGGCAAGTGACTGCGCCATTGCCCGACCGCAACGGAGGGGGCGTTCCACGGCGTTCCCTGGGCCTGGACCCCTTGCTTGGTCAAGAGAAAAAATAGGCAGCATACCAAACCCCATCCCCGCTTAAAGAAAAACTTCAAGGGCAATTTCATGGATGAAGGTCCTGGGTTGCTCACAGGACGAAGCTACGGCGTATTTTTGGACTTCGCAGGCCCAACCCTTCTTGCCTGCGGAGCCTGCCCTACCCCTATGAGCGACTCCATTGGACATGAATGCGGTATTGCTTTAATCCGCTTACTCCGCCCTTTATCGTACTATCACCGGCATTATGGCTCTCCTTATTATGGTTTGGAGAAGCTGTACCTCTTGATGGAGAAGCAACATAACCGTGGTCAAGACGGCGCAGGGGTGGCCACTATCAAACTTGACGTTCCAACGGGAAGCCGTTACATCAGCCGTGCCCGGTCTGTGGCCTCTCAACCGCTCAAAGATATTTTTGAGCGCATCTACCGAAATTATCGCGATGCTGGGATACAGACCGAGGATTTCTTGGGTCAAACCGAAGATCTTCAAACCAAGCTCCCCTATTTAGGCGAACTGCTATTGGGTCATTTGCGATACGGAACCCACGGTCAGAATTCCATTGAAACCTGTCATCCATTTTTCAGGCAGCACAATCACCGAAGCCGAAACCTGGTTTTGGCCGGAAATTTCAACTTAACCAACGTGGATCGACTTTTTGAGAAATTGGTCAAATTGGGCCAACATCCCAAGGAGCGATCGGATACGGTCACGGTCATGGAGAACATCGGGCATTTTCTTGATCAAGCGCATCGCGATTTGACGACTGCTTTGGAGGCGGAATACCCCGATCTTCAAAAGTTGGAAGAGCGAGTGGGACAAGAATTGGACTTGTCGCATATCCTTCGCAAGGCGTCTCGGGATTGGGATGGGGGATTTGCCATGGCCGGCATGCTCGGGCATGGAGATGCTTTTGTGTTACGAGATGCGAACGGGATTCGCCCCGCCTACTGGTATGCCGATGATGAAGTCGCTGTGGTGGCATCTGAACGCCCTGCCATCGCCACTACCTTTCATGTTCACCCGGACCAAATCAAAGTTGTGCCGCCTGGGCATGTTCTGCTGATACGGCGTAACGGAGAAATCCGCTGCCAACCGGTCTTTGACCCAGCCCCTGCTACGCCATGTTCATTCGAACGTATTTACTTCTCCAGAGGAAATGATCCGGCAATCTACAAGGAACGCAAAGCCTTAGGGGAGGCCTTAACCAACAAGGTCTTGGATTCCATCAACCAAGACATTGCGCATACGGTATTCAGTTACATACCCAATACCGCCGAAACCGCATTCTTGGGACTCCTTCAAGGTCTAGAGGGACATTTGGAAACCCAACGATTGGAAGCCTTGAACGCCCTCCGACCCGAAGATTTGGAAAGCAGGCAAGGGGAACGCTATGTGGAGTTCATGCGCTGGATGACCCTGCGACCTCG
>VGFN01000133.1 GCA_016868875.1 Bacteroidota bacterium | reverse complement strand
CTCTACCTGGTTCCTGAAATTGCATTGACCCATCAGCTGGTGAATCGTTTGGCAGAGTATGTGGATACGGAGGTTGGCGTTTATCATTCCAGGTATTCGGATAGTGAGCGCGTGGAGCTGTGGAACGGGGTAAGGGATGGGAGCATTTCCATGGTTGTCGCTCCCCGATCTGGAATTTTTCTGCCCTTGGTTCGATGGGGTCTGATCGTGGTGGATGAAGAGCATGACGCATCCTACAAGCAACAAGACAAAGCCCCGTATTATCAGGCCAAAGATGTGGCCCTGTGGATGGGGGGGCGTTGGGGAATTCCCGTGATTTTGGGTTCGGCGACCCCTTCCCCTGAATCGTGGGCGGCCTGCATGCGTTCCAAAATGACCATGGTGACCTTGACTTCCCGTTTTGCCGATCAGCCCCTCCCCGTTTGGCAATGGGTGGACACCATCGCAGAACGTTTGGCTGGTAAAATGCAAGGAGAATTTTCGACAAGCTTGCTGGAGGCCATTCGCCATGAATTGAAGCAGGGTAATCAAGTGATCTTGTTCAAGAATCGGAGGGGGTATGCCCCGCAATTGACCTGCGAAGACTGTGCTTGGTCTGCGCGCTGTGATCAATGCGACTTGGCTTTGGTTTACCATAAATGGGAGCACCGGCTTCGATGCCATGGCTGTGCCCAGATTTTTGGTGCGCCCCCAGCCTGTGTATCGTGCGGTAGTACCCGCTTGAAGTTCAAAGGCTACGGTACGGAGAAAATCGAAGAGGAATTGCAATTGTTGTTGGAGGGCTATACCATTGGACGTTTGGATCAGGATAGTGTTCGAAGCAAATCCGCTTACAGCAAGACTTTGGATGCCTTCGAAAAAGGTCAAATCCAGGTCTTGGTCGGCACCCAAATGGTGAGCAAAGGCTTGGACTTCCCTCGGGTTAATTTGGTGGGGGTGCTTGATGCGGATCAAGGCTTGAACCGGACCCATTTTCGAGCCCAGGAGCGTTCTTACCAGCTCTTGGCACAATTGGCAGGCAGGTCCGGTAGGCATCAAGGCACAGGCACCGTTTTGCTGCAAACGCGCATGCCTCATCATCCCTTGTTCGCCTTGTTGCAAGCCCAAGATTATGCCTCTTTCATGGATCAAGAACTCCTGTTCAGGGAGCAACACCTGTACCCACCCTTTGTACGCTTGATCCGTCTTACCCTTGGTCATGCGCAGGCCCAAGTGCTGCAGAAATCAGCCGATACCTTGGCCTTATGGTGGAGACCATGGTTGGGTACCCGATTGATCGGTCCTGCACCGCCCATGACCGCTTTGTTGCGCAACGAATACCGGTTGGAGATGTGGATCAAAGCCGAAAAAGACCCTAACATCTTGCGTAAAATCCGGGATTCCTTGCCACCTTCTCTGCATCAACTCAGTCTGATCCGAGAGTTTAAAGGTCTCCGTATGTCTCTGGATGTGGATCCTGAATAATTCATTTTTTACCAAAAAATACCCCATGAAAAAACAAGCACGCATCCTCTTTCAATTCTTCATGAACGGTCTGCTGCTGTTGGCACCAGCTACGATAACGATCTATGTGGCTTTGTCCATTTTTCGCTGGTTGGATGGTTTAATTCAAACAGGAATTCCTGGCCTAGGGCTAATGATTCTGGTTATAGGAATCACCGTTTTTGGATACCTAGGCTCCATGTTTCTGTTTCGACCCATTTGGGTGAAGGTAGAGGAAATGTTGGGCAAAGCTCCTTTGGTCAGCCTGATTTACAATTCAATCAAAGATTTGGCTTCCGCCTTCATGGGTGACAAAAAGAAATTCAACCAAGCGGTGATTGTGGATTTGGGCAACGGTTGCTGGAAACCCGGCTTTGTCACCCAAAGTGATATTCCGGTCGAAGGGCTTACCGGTATGATTTCGGTTTATTTCCCGCATTCCTATAATTTTTCAGGGAATGTTTTCTTTGTTTCTGCGGCTCAGGTGAAGAGCCTTGATGTGCCCTCGACGGATTACATGAAGTTCATTGTTTCGGGGGGCATCGTGCCTTTGGAGAAGGACGATGAGACCACGCAAGACAACCCGAACAACCATGAGTAAGCGACTTGCCTACATCGTGTTACGGGTTTGGGGATGGCGCCTAGGTACTTTCCCGATGCATCTGCGCAAGGCGGTCATTGTGGTTGGGCCTCATACCAGTACATGGGATTTCCCCGTGGCCTTACTCGCTAGAATAGCGCTGGGCATCAAGGTAAAATTTGTGGGTAAGGCGGAGCTATTCAAGCCTCCCTTTGGTTTCTTGTTTCGGCATTGGGGAGGCTTCCCCGTCGCTAGAACCGCTCGCGAAGACACGGTAGCCAATATCGTGAGGCTGTTTGAGTCTCACGATGATTTTTTGTTTGGCATTTCGCCGGAGGGCTCTAGGCGCCATGTGCCTCAGCTACGAAGCGGATTTTATTATATTGCCCAAAAGGCCGCTGTGCCAATTGTGATGATTGGCATGGATTTTCACAAAAAAACCATCGAAACGGGACCCGTTATACCGCCTGGTTTAGGCGAACGAGAAACCGTCTCGATGGTTGTGAATTATTTCAGTTCAGTTCGAGGAAAGAATCCCGATCAAGGGATAGGTTCTGAACATTTGCCGAAATAAGGCAATTCCATCCAGAAGAATTACTTCTTCATGGACGCTCTGACGGCAGCGTAACCCACTGGGGTATTCTTGCCTATCACAGGTGTGCGTGGCTTGCTGGCCTTTTTGGCAGCAGGCTTCTTTGCAGCAGGCTTCTTTGCAGCGGCTTTCTTAGGAGCAGCGGCCTTCTTAGGAGCAGCGGCCTTCTTAGGAGCAGCCTTCTTAGGAGCAGCCTTCTTAGGAGCAGCTTTCTTAGGAGCAGCTTTCTTAGGAGCAGCTTTCTTAGGAGCAGCGGCCTTCTTAGGAGCAGCTTTCTTAGGAGCAGCT
>VGFN01000132.1 GCA_016868875.1 Bacteroidota bacterium | reverse complement strand
AATCCCCGGCGGCGAGGCCCAAGGCGGATCCGGCATCGCCGGTGATGGCCACCAAGCGCTGCCCTCCTTGGTGAATCATCGGCAAGAGGGCCCTGATTTCAGGCGAATTTCCGCTTTGGGACAAGACTATCACCAAATCTTCTGGTTGCACCATGCCCCAATCCCCATGGACGGCATCGGCCGCATGCATGAACAAGGCCGGGGTTCCGGTTGAATTCAGGGTCGCTACGATTTTCTGAGCAACCAAAGCGCTTTTGCCGATGCCACTAAGCACAACGCGGCCTTTGCAGGCCAAAATCGCTTCGACCACCTTGACCAAAGGCTGTTCCGGCAGGGCTTTTAGAGCTTCTATGGCTTTGGCTTCCACGTCCAAAACCCTCTGCGAAATTTTTTTGATACGATTTGAATCCAAAATGATTTTTCTACGTTACCTTAATAGACATAAAACAGCAAGCCCTTTGGCTTGTTGTATCCACAAAAATACCCTAATTCCCATGGCTGAAGGCCTCGTCGAAACAAAGATCTCCCAGCAGCTCCGCACGGCGTTGAGGGAGTTTTTTGGCTTTGACCGATTCAAGGGCCAACAGGAAGCCATTATCGAAAGCATCTGCGAAGGGAATGACACCTTTGTGATCATGCCCACCGGGGCCGGCAAATCCCTTTGTTACCAATTACCCGCGGTCATATCTCCCGGAACAGCCATCATCATCTCGCCGCTTATCGCGTTGATGAAAAACCAAGTGGATGCGGTCCGTGCCTTTTCAGGAACCGACGGCATCGCTGAATTCCTGAATTCCTCCCTCACCAAGGCCGACCTAAAGCGCGTCAAGGCCAATGTGGACTCCGGCATCACCAAGATGCTGTACGTTGCCCCCGAATCCCTTGTCAAACAAGAGAACCTAGATTTTCTTCACGAACACCACATTTCCTTCGTGGCCGTGGACGAAGCCCATTGCATTTCCGAATGGGGTCATGATTTCCGCCCGGAGTACCGCAACATTCGCCAAATGGTCAAAGCCATCGGCGACGTGCCCATCATTGCCCTGACCGCCACCGCCACCGAAAAGGTACAGAACGATATCATCAAGAATTTGCAGATGGCGGATGCTCGGCTCTTCAAATCCTCGTTCAACAGACCAAATCTGTACTACGAATTGCGGCCCAAGGTCGATGCCATCAAAAGCATCGTCCGCTACATCAAGGACAATGCCGGGAAATCGGGCATTATCTACACCCTTTCGCGCAAGAAAACCGAAGAGCTCTCCGAAATCCTCCGAGCCAACGACATCAAAGCCGTGCCTTACCATGCGGGCCTTGATTCCGCCGTACGCGTCAAGAACCAAGACGATTTCCTCATGGAAGAAATCGATGTTATCGTGGCCACCATTGCCTTTGGCATGGGCATTGATAAACCCGATGTGCGTTTCGTCATCCATTACGACATCCCCAAATCCGTCGAAAGCTATTACCAAGAAACAGGCCGTGCGGGCCGAGATGGCCTTGAAGGGGTCTGCATGGCTTTCTACGATGAACGGGATGCCGAGAAGTTGCAGAAGTTCATGAAGGACAAGCCGGTGGCGGAGCGCGAAGTGGGGAACTTGCTGATCCAAGAGGTGATGTCCCTCGCCGAATCCGGCTTATGCCGTCGTCAACAAATTTTGCATTATTTCGGAGAGGAATTCGAGGAAAGTCGTTGCAACAAAATGTGCGACAATTGCCGTAACCCCATGCCAACCCACAGCGTCCTCGAAGAAATGTGCCTGTTGTTGCGCACCGTGCAGTCCTTCCAGAAATCTTTCACGCCTCGTCACCTTAGTCATTTCCTGGCGGGCGATCTCATCCCAGAAATTGAGGATTACGGCCATCAGAAATTAGCCGGCTTCGGTATCGGTAAAGAACGCGGTTTGGCGTTCTGGAAAGCCACCCTCCGTGTAGCCCTCTTGCACAATCTCCTGCACAAGGATATCGAACAGTACGGCACGCTTAGAGTCACCTCCAAAACAAGCGCCTATCTGGCAGAACCCTACAGTATCAAAGTCCCTGAAGATCACCGATTTGACATGGTAAGGGATAATGATTTTGAGGGTCAGCGTTCCGACGCTCTTGACCAAACGCTGCTTGATCAGCTCAAAGATTTGCGCAAACGACTGGCCAAAGAAAAAAACCTTCCCCCCTATGTCATCTTCCAGGATCCCTCCTTGGAAGAGATGGCCACCATCTACCCTACCAGCCTTAACGAGATGCAGCAAGTGATAGGGGTAGGGCCCGGCAAGGCCCTCAAATTCGGCAAGCCTTTTGTGGAATTGATCAGCAAGTATGTGGACGATAACGAAATTGACCGGCCTGCTGATTTTGTGGTCAAAAGCTCTGCCGCCAAATCCGGTAATCGGGTCTTCATTATCGGGGCGATAGACCGCAAACTCCCCCTGAACGAAATTGGAAATAACCGAGGGCTAACCTACGAGCAAGTGCTCGACGAAATCAAAGGGGTGGTGGATTCCGGGACCAAAGTGAACATCGATTATCACATTCAATCCGCTTTGGACCAGGATATTGTGGATGAAATTTACCAATACTTCCGTAGTGCCGAAACCGATGATTTGCAGGTGGCCTACCAACATTTGCTGGCGGGGGATTTCACCGAAGAAGAAATTCAATTGGTTCGCATCAAATTCCTGAGCGAACAAGCCCACTAAGGCTTCTGAACCTACCTCAGGGCTGCTGAGCCTGCCTTAGAGCCTCGAGCATCGTATCGCAAGTCGCCGCCATATCGAAGCGTGGCGACCATCCCCAATCCTGGCGAGCCTGGCGATCATCGACCCGCATAGGCCATTGATTGGCAATCGCCTGACGGAAATCCGGTTCGTATTGAATCGTGAAAGAGGGGATGCGTTGACGAATTTCGGCAGCCAATTCCCCTGGACTAAAATCCATGGCACCCAGGTTATAAGAGGTCCGGCAACGAATCTGCGCGGCAGGCGCATCCATCAGCTCAAGGGTCCCGCGGA
>VGFN01000131.1 GCA_016868875.1 Bacteroidota bacterium | reverse complement strand
CAAAGTTTGCGATCGCCCAAACATCAAATTGACATTGGTTTGGTCGGCAAATACGTCGAACTCAAAGATTCCTACCTCTCCATCTCCGAAGCCTTGATTCATGCGGGCGCAGCGCTGGGCGCCAAAGTCAATGTTCGTTGGATTCATTCCGAAAAATTGGAGGCCATAACCGTTCACAATGCTTTGGCCAATCTTGACGGTATTTTGGTGGCCCCGGGTTTTGGGGCAAGAGGTTGGGAGGGCAAAATTGCTGCAATCCACCATGCCAGAACTCAAAGGATTCCCTTCTTTGGAATTTGCCTGGGCATGCAATGTGCCACGGTTGAATTTGCCCGCAATGTCGCCGGCATGAAGGATGCCGATTCCACCGAAATGAATCCCCAAACCAAGCATCCGGTGATTGACCTCATGGATAGCCAGGTGGGTATCCTCAACAAAGGGGGAACCATGCGCCTTGGGGCCTACGATTGCCGAATTGAAGCAGGTTCCTTGGCCTCCAAGGTTTATGGGCGTTCCAAAACGGTGCACGAACGGCATCGCCACCGCTACGAGATGAATAACCAATACCGAGCACGCCTGCAGAAAGCAGGCCTTCGCATGTCGGGGATTAATCCAGACCATGATTTGGTGGAAATGATTGAAGTCCCCGAACATCCCTGGTTTGTGGCCACCCAATTTCATCCGGAATATTCCAGCACCGTCGCCAAACCCCACCCCCTTTTTGTATCTTTTTTAAACGCCTCCCTCCTTAACCGATCGCAACGTGTCCAATAATTCTACGCTTGACCGTAACACCCTTACCGGTCTTTTTTTGATGGGGCTGATCTTGGTCCTTTACTCTCTATGGTTTCCTTCCAACAATCCTGATCCCAAGGGTAGCACCCAAGAACAATCCGAAGATACCCTGTTGGTAAGCAAGGATACCGGGGACAATACCTTGCTCCAAAACCGAAATTCAGAGGCTCGCCCTACCGAAGTCGGTACCACGGATTCTCCCATGGATTCAAGCAGCCTGCTCAGCCCTTTTGGTCAGCATCTGCAAGGCAACCATGAAACCTATACCCTTCGCAACCAAAACCTCGAGCTTACCTTCAACGCCAAAGGAGGCGCCTTGAATCAGGCCAAAGTCTTGGGATACAAGACCTATGCGGGAGATTCCCTTGAACTTTTTACCGGCAACAGCCTCAAGATGTCGTACGCCATGATTACCGACGACAAGGTATGGAACAGTTCGCAACTCTATTTCCAACCTGTCCACGATGCTGATCCACGATCACTCACCCTGCAGGTCGATTTTGGCTCCGATAAGGCCGGTAAGCAGCAGCAAATCCTCCATCGTTATCGTTTGGACTCTGCCGGCTATCGCCTGAATTTCAGCGTACAGTTCGTGAACATGGGGGGTCTCATCCGCAACGATTACACCACCATGGAATGGGCCTGCATCGCTCCCGCCCAGGAAAGGGATATCAGCGAAGAGCGCCGACTTATGGAGGTTTATTATCGTTTCCCCGGTGAGGAACCCGATTACATGAGCATGAGCTCACCAAACGAAGAAAACCTGAACAACAATTTGGAATGGATTTCTTTCCGACAGAAATTTTTCTGTGCTGTACTCGGTGCGGAGGAACATTTTGATCGCGCCCAAGTCAAGGGAGAGGCCTCCAAACAGGATGGACAAACTGGAATGTACCGGGCTGAACTTACCTTGGATCACCGAGCCAACGCCAGCAAGCCCTTTGCGATGTGGATGTATTTGGGCCCTAATCATTTCCAAACACTCAAGGCCCAAGAATGCGGGCTCGAAAAACAAATCCCTCTGGGTTGGGGAATTTTTGGATGGGTCAATCGATTCATTGTTATACCTGTTTTTAACTGGCTGGATTCCTTCCAATGGAATTATGGATTCATTATCCTTATTCTTACCCTGATCATCAAAATAATTTTGTTTCCACTGACGTACAAATCCCTGATTAGCGGAGCCAAAATGAAAGTCCTTAAACCGGAAATCGATCAACTCAAAGAAAAATTTGAGAAAGACCCCACCCGTATGCAGAGTGAGCAAATGAAATTGTTCCAGAAGGCTGGAGTGAATCCTTTGGGAGGCTGTTTGCCGATGTTGATGCAATTGCCCATCCTTATCGCTTTGTTTAATTTCTTTCCTGCATCCATCGAACTTCGTCAACAAGCTTTCCTTTGGGCGGATGATCTTTCATCGTACGATTCCATTGCGGAATTACCTTTCTCCATACCTTTCTACGGGGCCCATGTGAGCTTGTTCACCCTCTTGATGACGGCCTCGACTTTGCTCTACACCCGCATGTCCAATCAAATGAGCGGGGTCACCGGGCAAATGAAAGTCATGGGCTATGTGATGCCCTTGATGTTCATCCCCGTGCTCAATTCCTATTCGGCAGCTCTTTCCTACTATTATTTTTTGGCCAACATGGTATCCTTTGGGCAACAATGGATTGTTCGGCGCTTTTTCATCAACGAAGATTCCTTGCTCAAGCAAATCGAAGAAAACAAAAAGAAGCCCGTCAAGAAATCCAGCTTTCAACAAAAAATGGAGGATTTAGCTCGCAAAGCGCGGGAAAGCCGTGATGCCGCACCAAGCCGAAAATCGAAATCGTAAACCTTGTTTCGTTTAGGATTTGACGCTAAACGAGTTTTTCATAACCGAACCGGTTTGGGCAATTATGCCCGCACCTTTCTCCAAAATTTAGCATATTTCTATCCGGAGAACGAATATCATGTATTCAGCCCCGCATTGAAATCTCCTGCAAAGCAGCAGCATTCAGACAACCCTTATTTCACTACGCCTTTTCATTTCCATCCAATCCCGAACCCATTGGCCTCATGGAAGCGGAGTTTTCAAATGCGAGGCCCTCTCTTGTCCAACCGTATTCAAGTCTATCACGGCCTAAGCAATGAAATTCCCTTGGACTTCGATCGTTTGCAAGGCCGCGTTCGATCAGTCCTTACAGTTCATGATCTAATTTTCTTGGATTTACCGTCCACCTACTCCTGGATCGATCGCAAGGTCTATCGCTTCAAGACCAAACGATCCTTGGCCTTAGCCGACCG
>VGFN01000130.1 GCA_016868875.1 Bacteroidota bacterium | reverse complement strand
CCTGCGGTTGGCGGCATTCCAAATTCCAAGGCCCTCAAGAAGTCTTCGTCCAGCATCATCGCCTCCGGGTCTCCCCGACGACCCAAGGCCAATTGGGCCTCAAATCGTTCCCGCTGATCCACCGGATCGTTCAATTCCGAAAAGGCATTCGCCAATTCTTTTCCGTTGCAAATGAGCTCGAAACGCTCGACCAAGCCGGGCTTGTCCCGATGCGCTTTGGCAAGGGGGGACATTTCCACCGGATAATCCGTGACAAAGGTGGGCTGAATCAAATGCGGCTCCACCAATTCCCCGAACAGGGTATCCAATAATTTGGCACGTCCCATGGAGGCATCGATTTCGATCGAGTGCTTCTGGGCCAAGAGGCGCAATCCTTCTTCGTCCATGGCATCGACCTTGGCGCCTACCTTCTCGGAGATGGCATCGTACAAAGTCACCCTGCGGTAGGGAGCCTTGAACTCGATGGTATGGTTACCGACCTGGAGGCTGGACTTTTGATGCAAGGTTATGGCAATTTCTTCAAGCAAAGATTCTGTTTGCTGCATCATCCACTGATAATCCTGAAAGGCCACATATAATTCCAACATCGTAAATTCAGGATTGTGAAAACGGCTCATTCCCTCGTTGCGAAAATCCCGGGCAAATTCGTAAACCCCCTCAAAACCACCAACAATTAATCGCTTAAGATACAGCTCATTGGCTATCCGAAGGTACAAGGGCATGTCCAAGGTATGGTGATGCGTTTTGAAGGGCCGAGCCGATGCTCCGCCGTACATGGGTTGCAACACCGGAGTCTCAACTTCCAAATAACCCTGCCGGTTGAAAAATTGCCGCATCACTTCGATCATGCGCGATCGTTGCACAAAGACCTGTCGGACCTCAGGATTCACCACCAAGTCCACGTACCGCATTCGGTACCTCAGTTCAGGGTCCGTAAAACCATCGTAAACTTTGCCTTCTTCGTCTCTTTTGACGACAGGTAGGGGGCGCAAGGCTTTGGACAAAAAGACAAATTCCTCGGCATGAATCGAGATTTCGCCGACCTGAGTTCTGAAAACTCTTCCACGCACGCCGACCCAGTCGCCAATATCGCAGTGCTTTTTGAAGACTTCGTTGTACAAATCTTTGTTATCTCCTGGACAAAGCTCATCGCGGTTAAGGTAAACCTGAAGGCGCCCGCTGGCATCTTGCAATTCTGCAAAAGAGGCTTTGCCCATAATGCGCCGGCTCATCAGGCGACCGGCCAAGGACACCGAGGTCCAAGCGGCCGCATCCTCATCCTTGAACGTGGTCTGTATTTCTTGGGTCGTATGGCTTCGATGGAAGGCTGCGGAGGGGTAAGGATCGACCCCCAAAGCCTTTAAATGATCCATGGCTTGCCTGCGCTGTATTTCTTGTTCGCTGAGCATTGGCCCTTGACGAGAGGGTGAACTAGGATCTTGTGGCGATCCTTCTTGAGAAGATTGAGACTGATTCATAGCCGATTAGAATCCGCTGAGCCACGACCATCGCCAACCGCAGCGGTTCTGCAAAATAAATCCTTAGTCCTGCTTTTGGGCTCCAAAAAATCGTGCCGCAGCCCCGTTGTTCACCGAGTTCCATCGAAAGCCCATGGCCACCCTGGCTTTGCCATCGGGCGCACCAAGTGGTCGGACAGCGACCGTACCCGCTTGGCTGTTGCTGCGATGCAAATCGGCGGTCAACGCCTTAGGCAATTTCATCATGGAGGCATCCAATTCAAAGAGCAAGGAATCGGGTAAGTCTTGGTGAAGGTTCGTACCCGCTACCGTCCTGGAATTCGAACTATAGAAATATCCCGCCTCCACCGTGCCCAGATTTCTTCGCGTCATTTCAGCCCGGTAAACCCTGGCCGTTTCTTGGTGAATCCATAAGCGGATCAACTGCCAATCCCCACCACCATCAAGCGGCAGAACATTGACCATCAAACAAATTTGGTTGCGAACCTTTTCTTGACCCATGGCCAAGGCCCTGTAGTTTTTGGAGCCTTTGAGAAATTCAAAAAGCTCCATGGGGTTCTGTCGGGGCAGAAGGGCGAGGCGAGGACTGCGTATCCGGAAGCGATTAGGAGCCAAGAAAAACATTTCCGCCGTCAAGGGCCGAACTTTGACACGAGGCACATCGGCTTGAATATGAACGGTCGCCTGTAGATCACGCAATCCCGCCAAACGGCTCGCCAATTTCTCCATCAGCCTTTCGGAATCCTTCTGTAAATCGTTGTCAGGCAATTCATTCCGTCCATGATTTTTTCCAAACCGCGCATCGCATGAAGGAAAATTCCACGCGTTGGCATCGGCCTTCATGGCTCCGAATAAACCAAAGGATAACATTATACCAACAGTTATGCTCTGCGTATTTTTCATAGATCAAAATCAAGTGAGGATATCCTTGCGATCAAAATAAATAAGACCAAACACCATCAAAGCCACGCAATGAACGGTCAAAACACCGATCGAAAAAAGGATATCGCTCCACGGTGTAGGGTCCAAAAACAAGGAACGCCAAGCCGCCATATGGGTGGTGAACAGGAAAGGTCGAACATGTTCAAACAAGGGCACATCCAAGGTGCCAATCAAGGTGAACACCATGATCAAGGCCATGGTTCCAACAATAGGCCCTATCGAATTGTCTGCTAAGCAGGAGAAGGTTACCGAGATCGCCGCCACGGTGTACAAGGCTAGAAACGCCAGGGCGAAGGCCTGCAGGAAACGAGGCATCACCTCCACCGAAGGCAAGATTTGCAAACCCTCCCCACTAAGCACAGCCAAATCCCCAGGACCAAAGATCCATTGAGCAACCCCAACCGCCATCAATCCCAACCAGATCAAAAGAACCATGGTATAAACCGCCGCTGCACCGTATTTGCTGAGCAGCAGGGACCTCCTGGACAAGGGCCTGGTCACGAGGTTACGCAAAGTACCCATCGCCGCCTCCCCGGAAATCAAGTCACCGGTCACCAAGGCCACCAACAAAGGCAAATGCACCACCAACATCTGGAGCACAATGAACCCCACAAAATGACCGTTGAGCATGGAGCCTTCGATCATGAGGTTTTGCTCCAAGGAACCTGTCA
>VGFN01000129.1 GCA_016868875.1 Bacteroidota bacterium | reverse complement strand
TGGCGCCGTTACCGGTTCGCAAAATCCCAATGGTCGGGCCGGTTTGGTCCAACCAACTCGAAGAGCTGGGGCTTGGTCGTATTTATTTGTTGCAACAAATCCCAAAGGATTATCTCGTACGGCTTTTTGGGAAGAATGGGGTGACGCTTTGGGAAAAAGCGAGGGGGATTGACCCCAGTCCTGTGATTCCGTACCGGGAACAAAAGTCCATTTCATCCGAGCGAACGTTTGAACAGGATACCGCAGATCCGGCCTTGCTTAGGGCTCGTATTCGCTCTTTGGTCGAGGGGCTGGGAACGGAGCTAAGATCGCAGGGGATGGTTTGCGGTTGCGTGGCCCTGCGGATTCGTTACGCGGACTTCGAAACGGTAAGCCGACAGCAAACCCTATCCTATACGGCTTCTGATCGGGTTTTGATGGATACGGCAGTGGAATTGTTGCACAAACTCTATACCCGGAGAATGAGGGTACGTTTGGTAGGCGTTCGTTTGAGCGAATTAAGCCATGCAGGCAGTCAAATGGACTTGTTTACTGATTATTCCCGCGAAGATGCCTTGTACCGTGTGCTCGATCGAATGAAGGATCGATACGGTCGCCATTCACTGCGTTGGGCAGGTGGAATGGGTTAAAAAGCAATGCTATGTTGAGGATTAATGCCCGGTGACTCCAGCATCCTGTAACAATTCCCTCATGTCGCTTATGCCTCCTGCATTGAACAATCCGGAGACTCCGGACTGTTGCAGCAATTGAAGAGCCACGGCGCTGCGGGCACCGCTGCGGCAATAAAGAATACGGGGTTCCGGCAATTGGTTGATTTGCTCGGTATAGTCTAAAATTTGGGTGTGGGGTATGTGCAGAGAACCTGTTATATGGTCTTGTTGGTATTCATCGTCTGTTCGGACATCGATCAAGGAATAGGTACCGGAACGCAGAGCGTCTAATGGATTGAGCATAAAAATTTGCAAAAAAAATAGATTTTAGAAAAAGATAACAAAGATGAGAACAAAGACCAATGCGGTGGCAACCCAAAGGCGAAAATCAATCATAGGCCTTCCCTGATCAGGAATAGGGACATTGTACTCCGGTTTCTGTGGGCGAAAATTATGGTAAATCGTAAGCACCACAATCCCAATCAAGAATTGAATAATAACCTCGTAGAAATGACCCCGTATCCCATGGATAAGGGCAATAAAAGCAGAGCTGGCGAGCCAAGGCAAGAAGAGGGAATAGCGAACAAACTCTGCTCGGGCATCTTCTTCTTCGGCCACACGTTGGGAGCGGCCATTGAAAAGCAAAGGAGGGAGAAACTGTTTGGCAAGTGCCAGAAATAGACCAAAGAGCAAAACACTGAGAACAATACGAACACCCAGGTTAAGGCCTGTCGATAGAAAAACGAGACCCACAAACTTGGGGATAAAAACTCCGGCAACGGCGCCACACAGTAACCTGCTAAAGCCGTGCAAGCTGGTCCAGATGATGAGCCCCAAGGAGATCCCGTTATCCCAAAGCATCTCCCATCGCTGTAAAATATAAAAAGCGGCAAAAGCAAAAACGAGAGGGCCTATAAAGAAAGCCGCAATCGTGGAGCCTCCAGACCAACCTCCTCCTTGAATAACCGAGTCGTCGGCAAGGCGTCCGATGGTAACGCCATAGTAATGGAGAACAGGTCGAAGGTCTTCTAGCTTGGCAAAAAAATAAGAAAGAAAAATCAAAGGAATCCGAACCAAATAATACCCTATGATGGCAAGGCAGGCATTATTGATCACAAGGGCTAATCGCTCTTGGGCAGTCCAAATAGGTTGGTAAGGCTTGATATCTTCTTCGTCCGTCATAAGGTCTTGGATGGGGGCAATTTTCGAAGATGAATTAGACTATTGGGTGAGCGATGAATTAGCGTGTTTTGAGAGATTCAAGGGAATAGAGGATCGAAATTGCGAAACAAGGTAAAGATAAGGTTTTTTGGGGCAGAATCAAGAGATTCCTGCGTACTCTTGGAGATGTTGAAAGTTGGGATGCAAGCGGCCTTGGTTTAACAAAAGGGAGTTCTCGGGTATTGAGGATGGGCTATTGATCAATGGGCCGAGGAAATGCCGAAACAAAGAAGAACTGAAATCGCGAGAGGCATCGGCGGGTAGTTCACAGGGTAAATTATCCACGGCCATAATGTCCACGCTGTGGGGATCAAAGGGTGGACATTCAAGCAAAGTGTCCTTGGAAATTCCGTAATAAGGATCCTCAATGCTCGAGGGTCGAAGGGTCAGTGGCACGGATCCTTCGATATCGCATGAAATATCCGCGATTTGTTGGACGGTGAACTTTGAATTTTGAATAAAGGCGGGCTCAAAATACCTGGGGGCATCAGGATTCCAATAAATGGTGTTGATCAAGAGGTCCGCCGAACCCAAGTAGGGCCCAATACAGGTTTCGAAATCTTGAGGCCTTGTGTAGAAAGCCTGTGATGAATAGGGCGAACCGTCTTTGGCTCGAAACAAATCCTTGGAGCGCAACACTGTGTAGAGAAGAGGCCTTGATCCGGGTGAATTGCTGGTGGAATTCAAGAAGTCTTGAGGGTCCAAGGCCATGAAACCGGCGTCTTCCAAAACTTGAACAGCGCCTTGACCCACCCGCCCGCTTCCACAAACCAAAACCCTGTATGGGCTACCGTCTCGGTTGGCGATGAGAGAGGTTTCGGTTTGGAGGATATGTTGCAATGCTTGATAAGAGCCTGTTTCAAGAGCCTTTGGCCAGGTGTAGGTGCCGCTGCGTAAACCCCGCATTCGCAATCCATGCCATGCCCCCACGATCCCAGCCCAATACCCGAAGGCTACCGTCCTTTGACCCGAATCGTTGGTCATTAATTCATAATCGTGCAGGGTGATTCGATTTCGAACCATATGCCGCATCAATGATTGATTGTGAGGCTGTGCCTTGATGGTATGCGAAAAAAAGGCAAAGGCATGATCCGGCAGCAGTTGATTCAAGGCCACTTCTTTGATCCCCAGGATGAGGTTACATCCTAACAAATCTTCTTGCACGATGCATCCTGCATCGCGGTATTGACTATCCTCGTAGCAACGAAAAGGCGAGGGTTGTACCCGAATTTCAGTCCCCGGAAAGGCTTCCATAAGGGCCCTGCAAT
>VGFN01000128.1 GCA_016868875.1 Bacteroidota bacterium | reverse complement strand
ATTATGGAGGGCCCTCGCGCTTAATTCAACCCATGGCCAAGCAAACCTCAATCAAACAAGATGGTACCATATTGGAAGCTTTGTCCAATGCCATGTTCCGAGTGGAGCTTGAGAATGGTCATGTCATCATCTGCCATATTTCTGGTAAAATGAGAATGCATTACATCAAAATTCTGCCCGGTGACAAGGTGCAAGTCGAAATGTCTCCTTACGATCTTACCAAAGGCCGTATTTGTTACCGTTATTAACCCAATTATATCTACCAGCTACCAAGAAAGATTCATCGAAATAATAGTAAATCGTTTCCAATAACCTCCAATTCACAACGCCCAAGCATTTCAATCGAGGACCCATGAAAGTCAAAACCTCCGTCAAAAAAAGAAGCATAGAGTGCAAAGTGGTTCGCCGCAAAGGCAAGCTCTATGTCATCAACAAAAAGAACCCAAAGTTTAAACAAAGACAAGGATAATATTATGGCAAGGATAGCTGGTATTGATTTACCCCGCAACAAGAGAGGCGAAATTGGCCTCACCTACATCTACGGAATTGGAAGGTCTTCCTCAAGGAAAATTCTGACCAACGCCGGTGTGGACATGAACACCAAAGTAGGTGAATGGTCTGACGAACAATTGAATGTTATTCGAAAACTCATCACGGACGAGTTCCGTGTGGAGGGCGAACTACGCTCTGAGGTTCAGTTAAATATCAAGCGCCTCATGGATATCGGGTGTTATCGTGGTCAACGTCACCGTAAGGGATTACCCCTGCGTGGTCAGCGCACCAAGAACAATTCTCGGACAAGAAAAGGTAAGCGCAAGACTGTTGCGAACAAGAAAAAAGTAACGAAGTAATCCTTGTCTTTTTTGATTAAAATCATCTATAAAAACTCCAATGGCCAAATCAACCAAAGTCGTTAAGAAGCGCGTTGTCCGCGTGGATGCCACCGGGCAGGTTCATGTGCATTCGACATTCAACAACATCATTGTATCGGTTACCAATTCCGAAGGGCAAGTGATATCATGGGCCTCCGCCGGTAAGGCTGGTTTCAAAGGCTCCAAAAAGAACACGCCGTATGCAGCGCTGGTTGCCGCATCCGATTGCGCCAAGGTTGCTTACGATCTGGGAATGCGTCGTGCAGAGGTTTTCGTCAAAGGACCTGGAGCGGGTCGCGAGTCAGCAATTCGTGCAGTGGCTACTATAGGCATTGAAGTAACCGCAATCAACGATGTCACTCCGATGCCGCATAACGGTTGCCGTCCTGCCAAACGTCGTCGCGTTTAATTCTTCGTCATTTATTTCATTGCTGTAAACAATATTCATTATCATGGCCAGATACATCGGTCCCAAGACCAAAGTCGCCCGTCGCTTCAAAGAGCCCATATTTGGGCCTGACAAAATTTTGCAAAAGAAGCAGTATGGACCAGGCCAACACGGCCCATCCAAGCGCTCACCCAAAAAATCGGAATACGCCGTACAGTTGGGTGAAAAGCAAAAAGTTAAGTACACGTATGGCGTCCTTGAGCGTCAGTTTTCCTTGACCTTTGACAAGGCCAACCGCAAGAAGGGAAGTACCGGCGAAAACTTGCTGAAATTCTTGGAAGCGCGATTGGATAATACCGTATTTCGTTTGGGGATAGCCCCTACCAGGGAAGCTGCACGCCAGCTCGTATCCCACCGGCATATCGTGGTCAATGGAAGGGTTGTCAATATCCCATCCTATCAGTTGCACCCCGGCGATTATGTAGGCGTACGCGAGAAGTCCAAAAACCTTGAAGTTATTGTGGACGCCGTGGGCGCTAAAATGGTTTCAAAGTTCAATTGGCTTGAATGGAGTAAAGAGAAGATGGAAGGTCGATTCGTGGATTTCCCCGAGCGTGACCAAATTCCAGAGAACATCAAAGAACAGCTTATCGTCGAATTGTATTCCAAGTAATTTATTTCTGAACCTAAATATTTTCCATGTCTGTTATTGTTTTCCAGAAGCCTGAGAAGGTTATCATGCACAAGGCCAACGAGTTTCAAGGCTCTTTTGAGTTTAAGCCTCTTGAGCCCGGGTACGGGGTGACTATTGGTAATGCCTTGCGTAGAATCCTGCTGTCATCCTTGCAGGGCTATGCCATTTCATCCATTCGAATTCCTGGTGTTGACCATGAGTTCTCTACGATTAAAGGGGTGGTTGAAGACGTCATTGAGCTAATCCTCAATCTTAAACAGGTTCGCTTTAAACCTGTGGGTGATGCCATCGATGGGGAAAAAGTTATCGTGATCCTTAAGGGAAAAGGCGCATTCATGGCAGGGGATATCGAGCAATTTTCTAGCAACTTCAAGATCTTGAATCCCGATTTGCAGATTTGTACCATGGACGGCAAAATCACCCTGGAGTTGGAACTTACGATCCGCAAAGGGAGAGGGTACGTTGCTGCCGAAGATAACAAAACCGAAGAAGGCTTGTTGGGTTTAATCCCTATTGATTCGGTATTTACTCCGGTCAAAAATGTTAAATACCAAATTGAAAACACCCGTGTTGAGCAAAAGACTGACTACGAGAAACTGCTCCTGGATGTTGTTACAGACGGTTCGGTGCACCCCGAAGAGGCATTGAAAGAGGCTGCCCGCATTTTGATTCAGCATTTTGCTTTGTTTTCGGACGAAACCATGGCTCTTGAAATAGCTGGTGACGACCAAGCCATGGTAATTGATGAAGATTTTTTGGCCAAGCGCAAATTGCTGAAATCCAATCTCAGCGATATGAATTTGTCCGTTAGGGCCTATAACTGCCTCAAGGCCGCTGAAATCCGCACCTTAGCGGATCTAGTTAAATTTGACATTGCTGACTTGCTCAAATTCCGCAACTTTGGTCGTAAATCACTCACTGAACTCGAGGATTTGGTGCGTGAAAAGGGCCTCACCTTTGGAATGGATATTAACAAATACAAACTCGACGAAGATTAATCCCCTTAGCTATGCGTCACGGAAACAGCATTAACCATTTGAGTCGTACCTACGGGCATCGCAAGGCGATGTTACGGAATATGGCCGTCTCTCTGATTCTTAACAAAAGAATTAACACCACCCTGGCCAAAGCCAAGGAATTGCGTAAATTTGTTGAGCCTGTTTTGACCCGATCCAAAGCAGATAC
>VGFN01000127.1 GCA_016868875.1 Bacteroidota bacterium | reverse complement strand
GTTTTGAGCTGGGTGATGTACTTAATCCGTATGTATTTGCCTTTGTAAGCCGGCGGCGGATAGGCCTCGATCACCCCTTGAAGGTATTCATTGAGGGGTGCGGTGGATACTTTGGTAGAGCGCCTGATGGCCACAGCAGCCATCTCTTCGAGCAACTTGATGAGGCGCTGTTTCTCCAAGGCTGAAATGAAAAGGACCGGTAAATCGGTAAAAGGCGCTGTTTTCTGCAACAAGTCTTTTCGATAATTTTCCATGGTTTTGTGGTCCTTTTCGACCAAATCCCATTTGTTCACGGCCAAAATGATGCCTTTCTGATGCTTTTGGGCAAGATGAAAAATATTCAAGTCCTGGGATTGCAGCCCTTCTCGGGCATCAATTAACAAGACCACCACATCGCAGTCTTCGATCGTGCGCAGCGTTCGCATCACCGAGTAAAACTCAATATCTTCTTCGACCTTGGCCTTGCGACGTAGTCCTGCGGTATCCATCATCAAAAAGTGATGGCCAAAAGCCCGGAGCTCCGAGTGCACCACGTCTCTAGTGGTGCCTGCTACCTCGGAAACAATGCTACGTTCCTCCCCCATCAGGGCATTCAATAAGGTTGATTTCCCCACATTGGGTCGGCCCACCAAAGCCATCCGTGGTATTTCAGGTTGCTCATCCTCCCCCTTGGCCTCGGGGAGTCTGCTCAGCACCTCATCCAACAAATCGCCCGTTCCCGAGCCTGTTTGGGATGACACACAAAAAATCTCTCCCAAACCCAAGGCATAGAATTCAGCCGCTGAGGGCAACCGCTCTCCATGATCGACTTTGTTCACAACCAAAAGCACCGGACGCTTGGACCTTCGCAATTGATCTGCTAATTCGGCATCCAAATCGGTGATGCCGGTTTGTACATCCACCATCATCAAGAGCAAATCGGACTGTTCCATGGCGGCCTTGACCTGCCGGTTAATGGATTGCTCCATCGCATCATCCGAGCCCTCTACAAAACCACCAGTATCGATCACCGTAAATTCTTGGCCATTCCATTCCACCTTGGCGCCATGCCGATCTCTGGTCACCCCGGCAACGTCGTCAACAATAGCTTTGCGGGAACCGGTCAAGCGATTAAAAAGGGTAGATTTACCCACATTGGGTCTGCCAACGATGGCTACAATTCGACTCATAGAATAATTGATTTCAATTTTAGTCCGAGGTATATCCGAAATACTTCAACATTCGGGGATCATCCCTCCAATCGTTGCGAACCTTCACGTGCAGTCCTAAATACACAGGTCTCCCCCAGAAATTCTCCATTTGCTGCCTTGCCTTGGTACCCACTACCTTCAAAGCAGAACCTTTATTGCCGATGACAATTCCTTTTTGGGTATCTCGTTCCACATAAATCGTGGCTTCAATGCGGATAATCTTCGCTTCTTCCTTGAAGGATTCTGTAACCACATGGCATGCATAGGGTATTTCCTGATGGTAATGCAGGAATATTTGCTCCCTGACCCATTCGGAGGCCATTAACCTGTCGGTGAGGTCGGTAAGTTGATCAGGATCAAAGTACGGGGGATGAACAGGTAACACATCAAGCATCCAAGCCCTGACCGCGTCCACACCTTCTTTGGTAACACAGGAAACTTCTACGCAAGGCAAATCCTGAAAACGATTCGTCCAACGCTCCTTCTGCGTTTGCCTTCCCTCCTTGTCCAGAAGATCTGCTTGGTTGAGCAAGAGGATTAGGGGCAAAGATGTGGGTAACAAAGTTGGAAGAAATAATTCTTGATCAGGGTCGTCCCGCATATCGGCGACCCAAACCAAGGCATCGGCATCTTCAAGAGCAAGATCAATGCTGCGCGACATTAACCTTTGCAAGGCGTACCTGGCTTCCAGGTACCCCGGAGTATCACCTATAATTAATTGGTAAGTTTCACTTTGCAGCATTCCCAAACAACGTGACCTCGTCGTTTGTGCTTTGGGTGTGACGATGGAAAGCGGTTCGCCAACCAAAGCATTCAACAAAGAAGACTTGCCCGCGTTTGGCTTGCCCAACAAGTTAATAAAGCCTGCCTTGAATTCAGGACCCGGTTTAAAATCAGAGGTCGTCGGAGTCATGGGCGCAAATATCGTTCAAGGGATGGCCTTGCGTTCATCAAATCACAACAGGACCTTGTAAAGTACAAAAAAAACATTAATCGAATGAAACAACGGGCATTTGTAAATACCTTTGCTATCCTAATTGCGGGGTAGAGCAGTTGGTAGCTCGTCGGGCTCATAACCCGAAGGTCGCTGGTTCGAGTCCGGCCCCCGCTACAACCCATAAGCCGACCTAATTGGGTCGGCTTTGTACTTTGCGGAGCTTGGGTCTCGTAGTACAACGGATAGTATGTGGGTTTCCGGAGCCTAAGATGCAGGTTCGATTCCTGCCGAGACCACAAAAAAGGCCGACCCTCGCAGGTCGGCCTTTTTCCTTAGGCAGGACTATTGCACAGCCATGGGCTGCGCTAATTACCCTTTAATTTTTGACGAAGCGCGAGTATTCACGCTTACCGTCCCGATCCAAGGTGAGCATATAGGTGCCCAATGGGAGATCGCCCACAGAGAGCGCCTCTTGTTGGATACCCTGACCCAGGCGATAAGTTTGGCTAAGGACCACACGGCCGGTTAAATCCATAACGCGAACGATGGCTTGACCGTTACCCCCTTTGAAAGTTAGATTCAAGGCATCACGGACCGGATTTGGATGAAGGCTAAGCTTGACATCCATGGAAAGGCTGCTTGCATTGGATGAGCCCGTCCGAGGAGCAAGGCCACCACCGCTGGTGCTGCGTAGTGAGGATGCAATCAGCGTGTCGCAACGATTGAAGGTGCAATTGCTGGCAGAATCCGTCACGGTGAGGCATACCACAAAAGAGCCTGCAGAACCGTAGGTATGACGGACAACAGGACCCGTTCCGGTGCTTCCATCACCGAAAGTCCACGAGTAGGTTCTGCGGTTCGACACCGGTCTGGCCACAAAAACATAGCCCAATGGCGCGGTATCAGGAACTACCAGGTAGGTTGATGCACAGGGAGCAGGCGGTGGAACCGGGGTTGGGTTGGTGATGACTCGCGGTCTGCGATGACCGGGAACCGAAATTCTCAACCAAGCGGTATCGGTACAG
>VGFN01000126.1 GCA_016868875.1 Bacteroidota bacterium | reverse complement strand
AGCAGACGCAACGGAGAAGGAATTCCTGCAACTTTATGTTCAAACATTAATTGATAAAATTCACCTCTTGGTTCCGCCTTGGCATCAAGGCGGGTACTATCGGTGGCATGCAGGACAAAGGTGGGCACGGTGGATTTCCCGCCGCTGGATTTGGAAGGGATCGAGAGGTGCAGGCCGGTGAGCGGTCCTTCGGTGACCCTGTATTTACCGCTTGCCCAGCGCGCCGGACCCTCATAAGGCTTGAAGGGGTAATGCTGCCCCTGCAACCATAGCGAACGGATTTCGCTCCCCTCCTTGAACAAGGAATCGCTTGCAATGATCAGATTGGCCAATTTACCGGGGGTGATGGAGCCCAATAGGGAATCCACACCCAGTAAGCGTGCAGGGGTGTTGGTCAGGGCCTCCACGGCCTCATCAAAGGAAAGCCCGGCCGCAATGGCTTGGCGAACAGCGGTGGGCAAGGATTCAGGCTTGTCCAAGCCGTTCGAGGTGAGGGCAATGGAGACTCCGGCTTTGCGAAGCACCGAGGCATTGGCCGGGGCCTGGTCCCAATGAACCAAAGAATTCAGGCCGATACGCTTGGCCTCCACAGGATCACCCAGATCGGGCACTTCCGGAAAACGCAAGGGTAGAACAATCGTACTCTTCAAAGCCCGAATGGCATCCAAGTACATGTACTCCTCCCCGCAGCCTTTGTACACAAAATTTCGTTTGAATTCCTGGGCAATTCGTTCGGCCCTCAAAATATCGTATTTGTTGTTGGTCACAAAGAATTGAGGCAACCAAGCAAGACGGCCAATACTTTCTAAATTCAAATCCGTAAATCCCTTGGCGGAACCTAAGCCGCGGTACCATTGCTCGTCATAAAGCGTTTGACGCATCAAGGCAATGCAACCCATCAACGAAGAAGGGTAATCCTGCGTGCTGCTTCCTTTCTCGAAGCTCCAGAAAGCCGCTGCCTCTTTGCGCAGCATGGCCTGCAGTGCCGTAGGTCCATCCGGCGCATGGGATTCGGTAGGTGCCAAAACCTCAGGACCCTGGGGGCTGAGCAGCACCGAGGAACCCCGCGCGATGCCGTCCGCGATGTGGGCATTGACCGCCCCAAAACCGGCTTTGCGATAACCTTCAGCCCATTTGGCATCCGGTTTGAATTCATTTGCAGCGACCTGGTCGGCACGGATGGCATCGTTGGCTCCGTAGGCCCCGGCCCTCCCTGGAAACATCTGTGGATTTTCCCTCCAAGTTCGGGCAGAGGCCCCGGAGGCTTTGTTGGTGGGGACCTCGGCGATCAATTCAATCAATGCCGGAAAGACCCATTGACCCTGGAGATCCACGGTCACCGCATCGGCGGGGCAAGCGAGTTGCTTCCCCACACTGACGATACGGCCATTTCTTTCCAATAACATTGCCGAGTCCAAGGACTTACCTGCCCCCAGGTAGATTCTACCGTTGATGAGCAAATGAGCGGGGGACCTTAAGTCCCTGACCCCGTTAAAAGGAAGGTGGGCCTGTGCCCGCGCATTTTGGGCGGCGAGGAATACCGCGATTATGCAACATGCCCATACGATGGTGCTGTAATTTTTCGGAAAACGTCTTTTAAACATGCACCAAGTTAAGGAGAACTTGTTGAAATTTGCGTAAACCATCTCCTAACCCCCCATAGCCAGCCATGCAAACCGGAATGCTCCATACCCACACCCTGACGGTGGTCTTGTTTTTGTTGATTTACCTCATTAAATGCGTCTTGATTTGGATCAGCCCGACCACATTGACCAAATTCACCGCCAAAACCCGTATCCTCGAAATGATTGTCTCCAGCCTATTTCTGATCACCGGGCTTTATCTGGCCTATAACAACGCAAGCATTGGGGTGGGTTCTTGGTTCTGGGTCAAATTGGGGGCAGTCTTTTTGGCCATCCCTGTAGCCGTGGTCGGTTATCGCCGTAACAACAAATTTCTCGCCACCCTCTCTTTGTTCTTGATCCTCTATTCCTACGGAGTTTCCGAAACCAGATCACCCAGAATGATCAAAAGAGATTTTGCGGAAGCTAATTTTCATCAAGCCCTCCAGACCAATCCCGAACTTGCTCAAGTGGTGACCGATCCCATAGACAAATCCGGGAAAGAAAATCCCAAATACGACTTGGTTGCCCATGGCCGATCCGTCTTTTTGGCGCAATGCGCCCTGTGCCACGGCGATGATGGAAAGAAAGGCCTGGGAGGCGCCAAGAATCTCAATGAAAGTCGCTTGGACAAGACCCAAATCATGGAACTGCTCATGAAGGGCAAGAACAGCATGCCCTCCTACAAGAACGTTCTCAAAGAGCAGGAAATGCTGGCGGTGGTGGCCTATGTGAAAATCCAATTCGGTCCCAAAGGACATTGATGGGCTTTGCGCCGGAGGAACGTTTGCTCCTGAAGTGGACCTACCGAGGGGAACGCATCGGCCATGCCGATTCGCTCTTGCTGATGGGCTCATGCTTCTCCGAGCGGATGGGAAGCCAGTTGCAGCGTCATCTTTTTGAGGTAAGCTGGCAACCCACAGGGACCATTTTCGATCCTGTTTCCTTGCACGACCACCTCCAAGCGTATTGGTGCCGAGCCCAGGGACAAGAAATCCCCTGGAATCTCCATGACTGGCAACTTTTGGATGGGGTCTGGCATCACTGGAACTTGCATTCCAAGCTATCGCACCCCAACTTGGAACAAGCCAAGGAACAAGCGGTGCATGCCATCGATGCGGGAGCACAAGCGCTTCAAAAGGCTCACACTTTGGTGCTTACGCTAGGGACAGCCTATGTGTATTTTCTCCGATCAAGCGGTGAACCGGTGGCGAATTGCCATCGCTTTCCGGCGAATCTTTTTGAGCGAAGGTTAATGCCCGTGCAAGAAATGTTGAAATCTTGGGCCCTCTTGTTGCAACAAATTATGAATTGGAAGCCTGCATTGCAGATATGGCTGACCGTAAGCCCGGTACGACATTCTAGAGATGGCCTTATCGAAAATAACCGCAGCAAAGGTCGTTTGTTGGATTTGGCCCATGGGCTCTGCGAGCAATTTCCAAACGCGCATTATATCCCATCGTACGAGTGGCTTATTGATGTGTTACGGGATTACCGATATTACGATACCGATTTGGTGCACCCGAATTATGCCTCCACGGCTT
>VGFN01000125.1 GCA_016868875.1 Bacteroidota bacterium | reverse complement strand
GACCTAGGGGGTCGTCGTGTTTTCCTGAATGTTCAACCTTCCTCGATTGTGGGTGATACTCTTGGAATGGAGGATCAAGCATTGGACTTGGGGGATGTGCCTGGCGGTGTCTATTGGTTAGAATTGTACGGTGAACAGAATCGCTTTTTGGGTCGAAGGAAACTCATCCACATGAAGGACTAAACTTATATTTCAAACTTAATTTTCAGATTGGAGAAGCGCGTGTTGAATTGGGAAATTGATTTTGTGATAAGGGGGCAGGACTTGTCCATGGTAGGCGATGGATTCAAGGTTTTTCATCTTTTCCCCGGAGCCAAGGCGAGTATGCAGCGCATGGACCCATTTCTGATGCTGGACTACAATCCGCCTTGGGAAATTCCACCTTCCAACAAGCCACGGGGTGTGGATGTGCATCCTCACCGAGGTTTCGAAACGGTCACTTTCGTCTTCAGCGGGGAGGTATCCCATGCGGACAGCTCGGGAAACTTTGGGACGATCGGACCTGGAGAAATTCAATGGATGCATGCAGCTTCCGGGATTCTCCACAAAGAATATCAATCCGAGCAATTCACCAGGGAAGGCGGAGTCTTTCACATGGCTCAATTATGGGTGAATCTCCCCTCCCATCGTAAGAAGGACGCACCAGGTTATTGCTCCATACTTCGTGACCAAATCCCTGTCTTGGAAGCAGGGGGTGGCAAATTGGCGTTGGTTGCCGGGAGCCTAGCAGAGGGTGACGAAGGGGTCTTGCGCTTCGTGAACTCGTCAACGACCGATCGGAATGCAATCCAAGGCCCGGGGCCCGTTTGCAGTCCCATGCTTGCGGCGATCATGGATTGGGATTCCTCGGAATATAAGCCGGCCTTGGACATTCCTTCTCATTTCACGTTGTTGGCCCTGGTGATGAATGGGGCCTTGGAGGGACAGCATGAAGGGGTTAAGGCCGGTGATTTGCTAGTTTTTCGATCGGCTGGGGCCCATAGGAATTCACAGGAAGGGGAGGTACAAGAAAAGAGCGGGCATTCCCATTTGAGCCTTGAAGCAAGGCCAGGGACCAAGGTGCTCTTGTTGGCAGGGGAACCGTTGGGAGAACCCATAGCCGCCTACGGGCCATTTGTCATGAATTCGGCTGATCAGATCCATGAAGCCTTTGAGGACTACAGGAATGGGCGCTTCGGTACCTTGGTTTAGTTTTCCACAATGAGCCGTTGATAGGCGTTTAGCGACTTTTGGAAGGCTATTTGAAGGATACTTTTAAGGATTAAAATCAAATCCTTATGAAAGCTCTTTTTACCCTAAAATCAAGCCGCTGGGCGCTAATCATTTTGTTGGCTCTTGGATCGGTGTTTCAATCCAATGCTCAGGGAACGGATACCCTCGCGACTTGGGAATTGACTGGCATTCCAACTACAACTCCCGCATGGGGGGCATCTCCGCTACCTGCCCAATTTGTTTCGTCCGCTGTGTCCACCCCGGGATGGACCCGAGGACCGGGTGTTTTGTTTACAGCGGCTGGAGTTGCCACAACGGGTACCCCTGCAACCAATGGATGGGGTGGTAACGGCTGGGATACCTTAGCGGGTGCGGGAGATTTAGCATCAACTATTGCGCGCGGTGATTTTGTATCAATTTCCTTCACGGTAGCCAGTGGTGCAACCGTGAGTTTCACCAGCATCCCAGCCTACAATGTCCGCAGATCATCCAGCGGGCCTGCTACAGGTCAATGGCAGTATAGCATAGGGGCAGCGGGAACCTTTGTGAATATTGGTAATCCCATAACTTGGGGTACTGTATTCACAGGTGCAGGGAATCCACAAAGCGCCATTGATTTGTCCACGATCGCCGCATTACAAAATTTGGCAGGTGGCACGACCGTCACCTTCCGGGTTGTGAATATGGGGGCTACTAGTTCTGGTGGAACTTGGTATTTGAATCAATTAGCGACAGCGGGTAGGGATATCACCTTCATGGGAACTGCCGGTACTGGTGGTGGTGGCCCTACGGCTACCTTGAGTTTGGGTTCCATTTCGGCAACCACCTTTTGCGCTATCGGGAATGCAACCAACATCCTAACCATTTCCTACACCTCGACGGGCACTTTGACGGCTGCTGTTGACCTACAGTTATCCGACGCGAACGGGTCCTTTGCGTCGCCTACCACTTTGGGATCCGTAAGCGGTCCTTCCGGAACGTTCTCGGCGACTTTGCCTTCTGGATTAGGGGCAGGTACGAATTATTTGGTACGCGCAGTTTCAGGGACCGTCATAAGCCCTCCCTCCGCTGCACTTAGTGTGGTTACCGTTGTCCCTGAGGCGACTGCGTTTACAGCGACTCCATCCAGCGGATCGGTAACCCTGACCTGGACCAACCCCACACGCTGTTTTGACCAGGCTTTGGTGGTGGCGGATACTGCCCTAATTACAGCCTTGCCATCAGGGAATATTATTCTAACCAATACGGTTTTTGGGCAAGGGGCCCAGGTGGGGACCGGGTACGCCGTTTTTGCTGCTTCGGGTAATTCGGTGACCGTAACGGGTTTGACCAACGGTACTACCTACCATTTCAAGGTTTTTGTTCAAAGTGGGAACACCTGGAGTGCGGGCATATCAACCCAATCAATTCCATTTTCGACCCAATCCTTTCCTTTGAGCTCCATAGCCTCCGTCATTGGCGTCAACAGCCTCGGTGTTTTGGATTCATTGGGTGCCCGCGTTCGGTTGAGTGGTACCATTTATGGGATAAACCAATACAGCAGTTCCACAACACCCACGGGTGTTCAATATGTGATGATGGATCAGAGCGGTGGAATTATGTTCCGTAGGGCGGGCACCAATTTTGGTTACAGTGGAGGTGCTGCCTTGGTGCAGGGAGATTCTGTGGAATTGATTGGGGTTCTTGAGCAGTACAACGGGCTTACCCAAGTCAATTGTGATACCATTATTCGAGTTGCAACGGGCAGGACATTGGTCACCCCTAATGTCGTTAGCGCATTGGACGAATCCACAGAGAATCGTTTGGTTCGATTGAACGGCCTTGTGTTGGTTGGTTCCAATTGGCCAACGGGTACGATCACATCGGGAGTAAACGTGCAAGTTTCGAATGGAACGTCCACTTTTTTTATGAGAATTCTTCCTCAAACTGATATTGATAGCACACCTGCACCCATCGGCTATTTTGATTTGGTGGGTC
>VGFN01000124.1 GCA_016868875.1 Bacteroidota bacterium | reverse complement strand
ACCCGAAATATCTACGGATTTTATTTAAGGAGAGTTGCTAATCAACAAGTTAGCACTTCATTTCTGGCGCAAATGGATTCCATTCGAAGCCGCATTGCCCCCTTTGCCTTGGTGGATACGTTCCGAACCCTGGATTACGGATTTACGTATAATCAATTTCTGGCTTCTTTTGCGGGGGCAGCAGCAGGCGGTCATGTCAACAGCAGCATTATTCCCTTTCTAGGGGCTCGATCCAATGCCACCTTGAATGCTTCCTTGGGACCCGCAAACCTACCGCCCATTGTGCACAGGCCCATGGTCATCAACCCTTACCCCGGAAGGCGTGCCACGATTCGCGTTCGTATCGAAGATGAACTGAGCAACGGCATTCAGGCGACTGCAACGGTAACACAAGACGGGCAATCCCAAACCATCCCCCTCTGGGATGATGGACATCATGGAGATGGGGTGGCCGGAGACGGGATGTACGGCGCCTATGTTACCTTAAACGCACAGGTTCAAAATTGCAGCGTGCAGGTGCAGGCCAGGGACGCGGCCCAGAACCTAAGGACCAGACCCTGCAACCCTATGCGCATCAAGACCAGGCTCATGGGTCCCCTCTATTTGAACGAAATCATGGCCCTGAACCACAACGGCATTACGGATCAAAGCGGGAGGACCAGCGATTGGATTGAGATCTACAACGGCGGGACCCAACCCTGGGTGACCGGCACCAACACCTACCTCACGGATAATATGGCCATTCCTGGCCTTTGGAAATTGCCCAATATCAGCATCCCGGCCGGTGGCTATGCCCTGGTATGGGCATCCGGGGATACGACCCGGGGTGCAATGCATGCCAATTTTACGCTGTCGGGGTACGGGGAATGCTTGGGCCTGTTCAGGCTCCAAAGCAACCAGTTTCAAATCCTTGACACCCTCTGCTACAGTCCTCAAACCCCGGATGTCTCTACGGGCCGTAACGGGGATGGCAATTTGGATTGGATCTCCTACCTCGTTTCAAGCCCTGAACGAAGCAATGCCTTGCTGAGTTCTCTGGGCAAGGACGCGGAGGAGTCGTTAGCCAATCCGCCCTGCCCTGCGATGCCCAATCCTTTTGGCGAACATTTGCTTCTTCAATTCCAGGCCAAGTCTGGGCCCATTACCTGGGAAATCCGCGGGGCCAACGGCCAAAAAATCGAAGATGGGCTCTTGAATTCAGGCATGGATGAACCTGCAGGAGGCTACGATGGCGACCAGGGATTCGTCCAAGCGGATCCACTCAGGACCCTTCGCCTATCGACCGTGGGATGGCCGGCAGGGCTCTATACCTTACATTGGCGGCAGGGGCAGCGATCTTATCGATGCAAATTGATCAAAGGGCCTTAAAATCGCTCAAACATCGGCAGGGCAAGGGTGTTCTAAAGGGATGTCCCCTTACCGTTCCCGCCAGGATTTTCTTTTTTTTCCCCACCAATTGGTGTTGCCTTCGGTTGAGCAAGGCTCATCCAGGAAGCGAGCATGGATTGTGGAAGAATGGTTATTCTTCAGGCAATATTCTTTTCATCGGCAGAAATTGATTCACCAGCGCGCATGCATGATGTCCTTCGCCGACGAATTGCAGTGCTTAGGTTGGGAAGTAGAATACATCGAAGCGCAGGACCCCAGGACGGAGTCCGGTGCATTGATCCATTACCTCTCTACCCAAAAAGGCCTTGAAGAAGTGACTGCGTATCGTTGCGGTGATCACTGGCTAGAAAAAAGACTGCTCAAGGCATCGGCTGCAACAGGCCTCGCGATCGCATGGCTTGACAATCCCTTGTTCTTGGATCAACCCATGGAGCCGAATTCGTGGTTCCAAGGACGTAAGCGCTTCCTGCAGGCGGATTATTACCGCAAACAACGGATTCAACACGGCATCCTGGTGGATCCTCCAACGGGAGATCCCGTTGGCGGGCAATGGAGTTTCGACGAAGACAACCGCAAAACCTATCCAAAGGATGCAACGCCCCCTCCCCCTCCTCCCATTGAATGGAACAAGGCCTGGCAGGAAGCCGAAGCCTATGTCCAAAAGCATTTTCCCAAGGCCCCCGGTGCAGCCCGAGGAGCATGGGCCTGGCCGGTGAATCGGAAGGATGCGGAGCGTTGGCTCATGGCCTTTGTGCGGGAAAGGCTGTCCTTGTTTGGCCCCTACGAAGATGCTATGGATCAGCGATTTAGCCTGCTTCATCATTCCGGAATTTCCCCGCTGCTGAACAACGGATTGCTCCATCCTGAACAAGTGCTGAAGGCCTGCCTGAAAGCCAGCGAACAACAGAAAATTCCTTTGTCCAGCACAGAGGGCCTGGTGAGGCAAATCCTGGGCTGGAGGGAATTTGTACACGGGGTGTATTTGCATGCCGGGGTTCGTCAGCGCAACGGAAATTTCTGGGGATTTGAACACCCTATGCCCCAGGCTTTTTATACGGCAACAACGGGCATTGAGCCCGTGGATCATTGCATACGAGGGGTCTTGAATAATGCGTACAACCATCATATTGAACGCCTGATGATCTTGAGTAATTTTATGTTACTCTGTGAAATCCATCCCCATGCGGTCTATCAATGGTTTATGGAAATGTACATTGATGCCTACGATTGGGTTATGGTGCCCAACGTTTACGGTATGGGTCAATTCGCGGATGGTGGGGTGCTTTCCACCAAGCCTTATATCAGTTCCAGCAATTACGTGCTCAAGATGAGCAATTACCGAGCCGACAAGGCTTGGACCGAACCGTGGGACGCCCTTTATTGGCGCTTTATTTCCTCCAACAAGGCCTATTTTCTCCGAAATCCACGATCGGCCATGATGGTGCGTCAATGGGAAAAAAAGCCAGCCGCCGTGCAGGAGCAACTCCTTCAAAATGCGGAAGGTTTCCTGCAGAACCTGCACCAAAACAAATCCAAAAACTGAGCCAAGGCATGCGGAAATTTTGGAATATCGCCGATGCCGCCGTGTATGCCTTGCTCACCCGGGATGGCTTGGATACATGGAACTACAATTGCTGCACCTACGTGACCGCTGTGGGAATGCATCCCAAGCATTACCTGATCGCAGTTTACCATGGGACCAAAAGTTTGGAAAATTTGCATCGCCATCCCCATCAAAGCGCAGTCCTTCACCTCTTGTCGCCTCAGCAGGCTCCCCTGATCCGGGTTTTGGGCCGTCAATCCGGTTTTGCCATCGA
>VGFN01000123.1 GCA_016868875.1 Bacteroidota bacterium | reverse complement strand
CCGGACTTGACTTTGGGCGGAGGAAAAAAGGCGCCCTCGTTGACCGTAAAAAGATACTCGGCCTCAAAGAAGGCCTGGGTCAATACCGAGGTGATGCCGTATACCTTGTTGCCGTGGGGGGCACAAATTCGCTGGGCAACCTCCCGCTGAAACATCCCGACGCATTCCCCGATCTGCTGGTGGTGCTCTAGGACTTTGAAGACAATTTCGGTGCTGATATGGTATGGAAAATTTCCGACCACGCCCCAACAGGCTTGATTGGCTTGACCCGAGCAGGGAGTTGGGGTCCAACGAAGAAAATCACCCACCATTTGCTCCTGCTCGGCGATTTGATGCGTCAGGAGGTACCGAATGGATTCTTGGTCCACTTCGGCGAGCCATAAGCGGTAGGGAAGATGAAGGAGGTGTCGTGTCAATTGCCCGGTACCGGGTCCTATTTCCAAAAGATTAGGGTAATTGCCCCAACCGCTTAGGGATTGAGCCACCTTCTCGGCAAGGCGCACATCGGTCAGAAAATGCTGACCCAATTGCTTTTTGGGACGGACGCGTTCCATGGCTCGGCTAAAATAGGTTAGTTTTGGGGCGTGAAATCGTTTTGGCCTGGGGTTTCCCGAACAACCTGTCCTTCATGAGTCCGCGAGTCAGTCGGCACCGTGTTTTGGGAATTTTGGGGGGTGGACAGCTGGGCAGCATGATGCTGGATCCCCTTCATCGTTTGGGTATTCATGCCAGGTTCATGGACCCCGATCCCAAGGCCCCGGTGGCCGTTCGCTTTCCTTCCACAGTGGTCGGTTCGCTAACGGACGAGGAGACCGTAAGGGCTTTTGGCCGAGGTTGCGATGTGTTAACCTACGAATTGGAAGCTGTACATGCCGGCGCATTGGCTGGATTGGCGGAGGAGGGCAAGGAGGTTTGGCACAGGCCCGAAACTTTGGCGCTCCTTCAAAACAAAATCACCCAAAAAGCCTACTACGATCGGTTGGGCTTGCCCACCGCCCCTTACCGCCCTTTGGAAGGCAAAGACGATTTGCTTAAGTTCTTGAGGGGTCCCGACGAAATTTTTGCGGATTTTCCTCAAAAGCCGTTGGTATGGAAGGCTGCCCAAGGCGGATACGATGGCAAAGGCGTGCGCATTCTAGAGTCCTTGGATCAAGCCAACGATGTCGAGGATACTCCCGGCCTTGTTGAACAAAAAATCGATATTGCACTGGAATTAGCCGTGCTTACTGTGCGCGATCGCAGTGGAAATGTTCGTTGTTACAGTCCTTGCCTTATGCAATTTGATTCCCAGGCCAATTTGGTAAACCGTGTTATGGCAGGATCCGTGGAGGCGATCGAGTCTTGGCTGCCTTCCACTTTGCAAAAAATGGCTCAGGAAATGGCCGCTGCAGTGGCGGAGGGGTTAGGAACCGTCGGGGTCTTGGCGGTGGAGTTTTTGTTGGATACCCAGGGGCGACTTTGGGTCAATGAATCCGCGCCTCGGCCTCATAATTCAGGACATTATACGATTGAAGCCGCGTGTTGCTCCCAGTTTGAACAGCATGTCCGGGCCGTCATGGGCCTGCCTTTGGGGGATACGTCCCTGCGCTCTTCGGCGGTCATGGTCAATTTGGTCGGTTCCCCAGGGTCGGTAGGACCCGCGGCCTATCAAGGACTGGAAAAGGCACTCTCTTTGCCCGGTGTTTTTGTCCATCTTTACGGCAAAGCCCAAACCCGACCTTACCGCAAAATGGGTCATGTCACGATTGTTCATCCGGATCTTCAGAAAGCCATGGTTTTGGCCGATCAAGTCGAAGAACATTTGCGGATTGTTACCGAATAATTTTTGAAGAACCCCCAACCCTTAACCAATAAGCACCATGAATTCATCTCCCAATGCATCACCAGCACGTATCGCCATTGTTATGGGAAGCGCCTCGGATTTGGATATTATGAGCCAAGCGGCAGAAGTCTTGGAATCCTTTGGGATTGCTTATGAACTGCATGTATTATCGGCCCACCGAACCCCCGATCGCATGACCGCCTATGCCAAGGATGCGGCCGGCAGGGGCCTTCGTGTTTTGATTGCAGGAGCAGGCGGGGCCGCTCATTTGCCCGGCATGTTGGCCGCTTCAACTCCATTGCCGGTCATTGGGGTTCCGGTGCGTTCGTCCAATTCTATCGATGGATGGGACTCGCTCTTGTCCATACTCCAAATGCCTACGGGGGTTCCGGTTGCCACCGTTGCGGTCAACGGGGCGGCCAATGCGGGACTTCTGGCCGTTCAGATTTTGGCGACGTCCAACCCCGATCTCATGGCCGCAATGCAGGCCCACAAACAAAAGATGCACGACGACGTCAGCGCCAAGGACCATGAATTGCAAGCGAAAGGCTGGCAGGCTTGGCTTAAAAAATAAAGTCCCCCCTTTCATGTTCTGGCGTACATTCTTTCTCAGTATCCTCCTTGCATTGAATGCCTATGCCCAATTGCCGGGATTGACCTTAATCGGTAATCCCGAAAGCACAAACGGTGCAACATGGACGTATCAGCAGACCATCAACGGAACAGTTTACAATCTTCAGGGAATTTTGTTTAAACCCGTTGGCACGGGCTCCTTTCCTGCGGTGATTATCAATCATGGAACTGGCGGTAACGTGAACGGTTATAGCAAAAATGTGGCTCGCAAAATGGTACAGTGGAACACGGTCTGTATCGCCACCAACCTTTGTCATTCCGGTGGGGTACCCATCGGTTCCCCAGGCGATAGCAGCCTGTCTAATTTCGGCGCAAGCACCAACAATTACCTCCGTGCGATGAAATGCTGGGATATTCTTGCTGCCCTGGGTTATGTCGATACCAACTGCATCATGGCCTTTGGGCATAGCCGGGGGGCCTACACAACCACAGGATTGGTCGCTACTTATCCTTCTAAATTTAGCGCCGCAGGTCACACCGCAGGAGGTGTTTCGCCTCAAGCGGGCTTTTCGGCTCCAACCACGACTCTTGCAGCTCAAATAACCTGTCCTTATATCATTCATCACGGTGATTCGGATCAAACGGTTCCCATTGCAATGGATACCCTGCTCAACCATGTTTTGAATAACACCGGAGTTCCTCATCAATTTTATCGATACAACGGGTATACCCATAGTTCTATAAGTCAAGACAGCTTGATGTTTGAAAGAACCAAGCAGTGGTTTTTGAGTCACGGTTGTTCCAATACAAGCGGACCCTTACC
>VGFN01000122.1 GCA_016868875.1 Bacteroidota bacterium | reverse complement strand
GAAATCAAAGCCTCCTCCTCGTGGCAGATTTTCAAAATCATGGCGGAATTTGTGGAAGGCTTTGAGAAATTATCCCGCATCGGGCCTTGTGTTTCCATTTTTGGTTCCGCCAGAACCTTACCAACCAACCCCTATTATGGTATCGCCGAGGAAATTGCCGAGAGGCTGGTGCGCCAAGGGTACGGGGTGATTACCGGAGGCGGCCCCGGTATCATGGAGGCCGGGAACAAAGGTGCTCGCAATGCCGGAGGGAAATCCGTGGGGCTTAACATTGATTTACCTTTTGAGCAAACGCATAACGCCTTCATTGATGCGGACAAACTGCTCAACTTTGATTACTTCTTTGTGCGCAAATTGATGTTCATCAAATACGCTCAGGGTTTCATTGTTTTGCCCGGTGGCTTTGGGACCTTGGATGAGTTGTTCGAGGCCTTGACCCTTATTCAAACCCACAAAATCGGGAAATTCCCCATCATCCTGGTGGGAACCTCGTATTGGGGGGGTCTGATGGATTGGATTCGCCAAACCTTGCTCCTTTCGGAACACAATATTAGCGAAAACGACTTGAGCCTCTTCGAAGTCGTGGATACGGCCGAAGAAGCCGTGCAACGCATTGAGGATTTCTACAGCCGTTTTGTCTTGAGCCCCAATTTCTAATCAATGACCCTCCAAATCAAATTAATTTGGGGATTAATCCTATGCTCCTTCCCTTTGATGGGGCAAACTTATCAAAATCCTGTACCTCAAATCGGAAATACCAGCGGATTATTCGGCGATTTAAGAGGCAATCATTTTCACAGTGGAATTGATTACCCCACTTTTGGAGATGGGAAGACCCCGATTCTGGCGGTATACAATGGGCATGTTAGCCGAATTAAAATTTCAGCTACCGGTTATGGAAATGCATTGTACATCAAACACCCTACAGGATATACCAGTGTTTATGCTCATTTGCATTCTTATAACCAAAAAATCGCCCAATGGGTCAAAACCAAACAATACCAATTGGAATCCTTCGAAATGGATGTTTTTCCGGGTGAAACGGAGCTTCAAATTGTGAAGGGTGAGATCATTGGCTTGGGCGGGAATACAGGGAACTCAACCGGCCCTCATTTGCATTTCGAAATGCGCAATAGCCGAACAGAATGGACGTGCCATCCTTTGCATTTTGGCTTCAGCGTAAGCGATCGCGCAGCGCCAACCCTTAATTCATTGCAATTGGTTGAAATACCGGGCCATGGGTACAGCGAACAGTTTTTGTCCAAAAAAACAATCTATGGCCCCAATATCGGAAACCTTTTGACCCATCCCCTGCAGTTAAATGGCAAGTTTCCTCACCCCTCCAAGCCTGTTACAATATCCCATCCCGCTTATATTGAATTAAAAGCAGCAGATATAGCCGCCATTGGGGGAGCCAGCGGAATTCATCGAATAACAATCCTTGAAAATAGCGATACTCTGTTTGATTTTAAAATAGATAGCTTTTCCTTTGCGGATTCTAGGTATATTAATTCACTCATTGACTTTTCATCAGGCACCAAATCCTACCGATGTCAACGCAGTCCTGGTAATTTGTTGCCCTGCATTCGCGCACCCAAAAACAACGGTTTAATTCTACCCCCTAAAGATGGCGAAACCAAGGAGATCAAGGTATGGTGCAGGGATTTTTATGGCAATGCCGTAGGAAGGGGTTTTGTGGTAGCAGCAAATAACCAGGGCATTCATCATCCCAACATTTCACCAAGAACCCATGGACCTAATAAAGCCATAGCGCTCAAGGATCTACATGCCGAAGCTTATTTGGATCCATGGACCTTGTACGATAGTATAAGCCCGGATTGGCAATTTTTCAACCCTACGAACGGAACAGTTTCCCAAAAAGAAATTCGGCTTTTTAACTCATCATTACCTGCCCACAAACTCTACAGAATTCTGTTGTTGGCTGACCACCAGAAATTAAAGCCCTCCCTTCGATCCAAAACCGTTCTGGAATGCCTTGGTAAAGAAGGTAAAAAATCATATCATACGGGATCTTGGGATCAAGATTGGTTTGAGTCCAGTCTCAAAGTTTTTGGGCGTTTAAGGTTGGTTTTGGATACTACCAAACCCACAATCACCTCCAGCTACCCTGCTCAGCCAATTCGTATATCCCGGGGCTTATCCATTATTGCCCGAATAAATGACCAACAATCAGGCATCAAAGAATACCGAGTTACGGTAAACAATCGTTGGATATTGGCTGCTTACGATGCCAAAAGCAATTTACTTTCCATACCCATCAGCAAAGAAGTTCCTTTGGGTAAACAAAATATCTTGATTAAGGTTATTGATCATGTCGGCAATAGTTCATCCCATACTATTGCTGTCAATATTCAAAACTAGTTGTTGAAATTTTACTAACCGATTCCACATTCATGGCAAACAGACCCACCGTGGGCGATCAAGCCCCTTCCTTCCAGGCCCAAGACCAAAACGGCCAAATCCGCACCTTGGCGGAATTCAAAGGACGCAAATTGGTGCTGTACTTCTACCCCAAAGACGATACCCCCGGCTGCACCGCCGAAGCCTGCGATCTCAGGGACCATTACGATCGTTTCCTTCAGGCCGGGTACAGTATTCTGGGGGTAAGTGCCGACAGCCCCGCATCGCACACCAAGTTCCGAACCAAATACAACCTACCCTTTGATTTGTTGGCCGACCAGGACCACAGCGTCCACGAAGCCTACGCTACCTGGGTGGAGAAGAGCATGTACGGCCGCAAATACATGGGGACCGACCGTGTCACCTTTGTGATCGACGAGCAAGGCAAGGTGGAAGAGGTCATTGCCAAAGTGGATACCAAAAACCACAGCGCCCAGATTCTGGTCTAAGCCTTGGACCAACCCAGCCTGCGCATCATAGAGTCCATCATCCCGTTCATTTCCGGCGATATTCTCCATCGGTAAAGGGCCACCACAAACAGGGTGAGCATCAACGCTCCCTGCCAAAACATGGTCCATAACAACGCCCACGGGATACCCGCCCCTTGCCCCGAACGGTTAGGGAACGGAACCAAGGCCCCCATCGCCATCCCAACCGCAGAGACCCCAAACAACAAAGCCAAAGCCTTGATGGTCTGATGATTGAAAGGCTGTATGCCCAACCGAAACCACAGGAAGCCACCTTTCAAGAGGTTGAACAAGAGAATGGACAAGGTGCTCCCGGCCGCTGCACCGGTCAAGCCATAGACGGGGATCAAAAGGTAGTTGGCCGTGAAAGAAATCATTCCCAACAACAAGATCGAAATCA
>VGFN01000121.1 GCA_016868875.1 Bacteroidota bacterium | reverse complement strand
GGCAAACCGCTGATAGCGGCGATTAGCGCTGACTTCCAGGAGACCTGCGCCACAAGAATATCCGGTGGAGCGCCGTGATGCGCCTTGTAGGCCGCCCAAAGCTCACGCCATGCCTTGATTTGCCTCCACAAGGCCAGGGCTCCCCAACCGCCATCCTGGTACGTCCTTAGGTGATGCCGCACCGACTCGACCGAAAGAAACCTCTGCGAATCAGGAAGAAACACTGAATTGCCTTGGGTATATCCTGAGGCGTGCATCCACGATAAAGGTTGAACCGCCATCAAATCCACGGTTATTCGCTGGCCAATATCCTTGCTGGCTGCGACCAATGCTTCCGCATGCCGCACAATAAAGATGCCGTTTCCACTTCGTCCATATTGCGGGTACCAACCCGCCAAAACCAGGATTTTCATCAATACCTTCAAATTTAGAGGTATGGGGGTATTTTTGGCCCAATGAGCGCACGATTCCTTCAACGTTGGGTGGTTTGGATGCTGGGGCTGGCCCTTGGGTCTCCATCCCTACGAGCTCAAAGCATGAGTCAAGGGATTCTCGATGACCCCAACGCCTTTGAGATTATAGAATCCGGAGAAGGTCGATTCGAAAGAAGTCCCCAAGGAACCACCAAAACCCTTAGCGGTGGCGTCGTCCTCAAGCATCGTGGAATGATCTTGCGATGCAGTCAAGTTGTGTTATCGGGAGGCGATCGTATAGCCAAAGCCGAAGGGAAGGTTAAACTCAACGGCAAGGACGGCTTTGTCATTCTATCGCAGAAAATGTATTGGAACACAAGCGATCAAGAGGCGTATTTCGAAGGCGATGTCCGATGCCGACAAAACGATTTGTCCCTCGAAACCCCAACTCTCTGGTTCAACAGTGTACGTAACGAAGCCCGCTATGAACTTGGAGGAGTCCTCAGGCAGGGCGGAGTGCGCATCAGCAGCCGACATGGAATGGGCGACCTGAACCGGCGCGATTATACCTTCCGAGAACAAGTCGTCGTCAATCATCCGGAGATGGAACTCCAAACCTCATTGTGCAGGTACATGGCGCAAGTTGATTGCCTTATCCTGATGGCCCGATCCAGAATTCATAGCCTTCAAGGAACCTTTGAAGGCGATGCGGGGCATTATCAAATCCAATCCGCCAGGTTATTGCTCCACACGGAGGGCAAGTCAGGCACAGGACCCCGGCATGCGGCCTGGGCGGTGGTGGATCGACGGCATTTCATCCTCGCGGATACCTTGTTCATGGACCAGAGGCGGAACATGGCTCGTGCCGACGGCCATGCGCATTGGCTGGATACGGTGGAGCATATCCGCATTCGAGCCGATCATTTGAAATTGGATTCTGCTTTGCGTATGGGTCTTAACCCACCGAACCCTGTGAATTTGACGAAAAGTCAAGGATTCATGGCTACTGGACATGTCTGGCTACTGGATTGTTCCACCCGCGACAGCATGCATTGGATTACGTCCTCCTTGCAAGGTTACCGCAAGCCTCAACGGGATTCCATGTTCCTATGGACCGACGACAGCTCGGTTTACCTTTCCAAAGATTGGATTATGCGATGCAATACCGTGCGCATTAACCGTGCAAGTTCCACCTTGCAAGCCAACGGAAATCTGCTGGCTTGGCAAGGCCCAACCCAACTCGAATCCCAAGGAATGTTATGGAAAAGAGTCAATGACAGCCTGAGTTTAATGGACTTTGAGGGGAATACCTCACTGAGCGAAATAGCCGATTCCATTCCAAGCCCCATGTACCATCAAGCCAGCGGTTCCAAAGCCCGTGCTCAGCTCATGAACAACGAACTTCAACAGTTTGAACTCGAGGGCAATACCGTCACCTGGTATTGGATGCGCGGCAACGATAGTTTATGGTCCGCGCTCAACAAAACCGAAGCCGCCAAAGCTGTCTTTGAAGTTGCAGACCGCAGATTGCATACGGCCCGCTATTACGGCGGACCCCGCGGCGCTTACCAACCCATGAGTAAAATCAAAGATCCTTCGACCTTGCTCGAAACAGTACACCCACAGCACAGCCTTCGAATAAAATTACGCTCTAACTTTGATTCAATTCAAACAAAATTTCCTGATAGAGGCCTAGGTGAATTAATCAAGATGAAATAAACATCTTGTTTAACTAAAAATTCTATTTTACATAAAATAAGCAAAATTCCCTTTAAGATCAGCGAAAAAATATGCGCCATCACTTAAAAACTTAATTCTAAAGACGTTTAAGGAGGTCTCCTGTAGTTTTAATTTTAAATTCTCAGGGACATTTCCAACAAATGTATATCCTTTCTCGTAACATATAACCAAACCGTCATCCGTTAGGTGAGCGGCCCATAACTCACCATGTTTATCCTCTCCCACCTTTAATTGTTCCATGACCTTTGCACTTGATGCCGAATATTTCTTTTTGGAGATAACAATCCAATCGCCTTGATTATTAAAGGTTACCGAAGTAATTCGCTCACCCTCGGTATTCCATTTTTTGAGTTTTTGGTACAATGAGGGAGGAATCCCATTGGAGTTAATTCCATTATCTCCCCACAAAATCAGCCAACTACCGTCTTCCGTTAAGACAATTTCACGAATATCCTCATTATTTTTATTTAATTCTTTGAGTTTGTTGGTCATAGCTACAGGTGCACCCTGTGCTGCCCATCCATTTGACCCAAACAAGGCCACATCTCCGCCGGTTTTGGTCATTGCTACATTTTTGCACTCACCCCACTCCTTAATTTGATTTCTAAGAAAATCTCTGCCTGGGGTTTGAGCGTAAAGCGAGCCGACAAAACAAAACAACGAGATAAATAGTAAAATATTCTTTTTCATTTATTTTGGTTTGGTCTATTCTTTCGAAAAAATCTTGTTTTAAATAAATATTACAATAATATATTAACCTAGTAGAATTTCGCCAGATGAAATTGCCCTATCCATAACGCCTCTTGAAATTTTTCGTATTTCATCAGCTTTGCCTAATAAATCTTTGATTTCTTTAGAACGCCCCGAAGAGGGACCTGCGTTTATGATAACATTCCAATAAGCCCCTTCCGAGGCAGCCCATGCCGCCTGCAAGCCCACCATGGCATCGGAACGAGAATTGGGATTGCCTTGGTGTACCATATGTTCCAACAACTCAAACAAGGGCGCTATGGCTACCATGGTCTGCAGGGGAACCTGCAGCGCACGGAAATTGGCTTGGGCAATCGCCTCCGCGCGATGAGCTTTCTCCGCATCCGTGGACTTGGGAAGGGCCATGGCGTGCATCACCCCCTCAAAGGCCCG
>VGFN01000120.1 GCA_016868875.1 Bacteroidota bacterium | reverse complement strand
ACTCCATGGGCTCCACCGAGGGCAAGCTCCTCAAAAATTCCTTGAATCTTTCAAGGTTCGCGCTTGGATGGAGCAGGATATGCAGACCCTTGAGGCCGTTTCGGGTCAAAATTCCGGATACTGACCCGGGGTTGGTCAGCTCCATGGATCGCTTGGCGTCTACGCTCAGGGTATCGAAGGCCGCAAAGAGGGTGCGTTCTCGGCACAAATAATCCAGTAATGCAGGGCTAGGCTGTTCAGGCACCGCAATCAAATAAGCCAAAGGCGGCATGAACCCCTGATATTCCAGGCCAAGCTCTTCCATTTTCTTCCATTCTGCCGAGCCGGGTAGCCTCTGCATCCCCAAGGCCAGGTATTTCTTTCCGTCAAAGTAGGGGTACCCTCTCCAAATTCGTCCCAATTCCTCGGGATCGCTAGGGATCCGCCGTAATTTTTGAATCCCTCCTTGATGCCTCATTGCAAAGAGGTTATCGCCTGATCTGTTGGCTTGGGCAAACAGCCTGTGATGTGGTCCGAATACGCTTGCGGCAAGGATCACAAGGAAAAGAAAAGTGAAAGGGTTCCAAAGAGACTTGCCTTGCGAGTTCAAGTAGTTCATGGTGGTAAAATTGATCTAAAAATAAGCCAATATGTCCTATGAATGGGTGAACCTTGGATTTGCGTGGGTTACTTTGAGGCCACAAGACATGGTCATGCCCCTTACAAGGAATATCCTGGAATCGAATGCCTTCAAGGCAAGGCCATGGATGAACAGGATTGCGGCCGCCTTGCTATCGGCGGTTCTGTGGTGGTGGTCCTTTCCGCCTTTGGATTTTTCCTTGCTGATCATGGTGGCTTTGGTTCCCCTCCTCTGGCTTGCGGAACCCTTTGCTCAAGGCAATCGAATGACTTTTGTTTTCGGCGCCATGCTCGCAGCCTTTGGATTGGGCACTTGGTGGGTTTACCATGCAGCACTCATCGGAGCAGTTGCGGGGGTGGTCGCCAATGCAGGATATGTTACTCTTGCCCTGTGGAGTTATCGAACCCTGTGCAGGAATACCGGTTATTCGATGGATAAAAAGCCGTGGTTGACATGGGTTTTTTGGATAAGCCCTTGGCTAGCGATGGAATATGTGCATCAAAGAATCGATCTGGATTTTCCATGGATGCTCTTGGGTCATGCCATGGCCAATCATCCCTCGTGGATACAGTTTTACGAATGGACCGGTGTTGCAGGGGGTTCTTTGTGGATTTTGTCGGTGAATTTTTGGACTTACCGGGCATGGATGTACGCCCCCAAATTTTCAGCACGATCATGGGCGCCTGCCCTGTTGTGGCTCGTCCTGCCGTTGGGTTATTCCCAATGGAGGTATGCAACCTACCAACCATTCGGGGATGCGGTCAAGGTCGCTGCGATACAACCGAACATGGATGCCTACACCGTTAAGTTTAATCCTTCAACCCACGAGGAGCAAATGCGTATCATGCTCGCTTTGTCCGATTCGGCCGCGGATGCTGCTTTGGTTTTGTGGCCAGAAACGGCGTTGCCCGGATTTTACCAAACAGGTTACGGTGCCCTAGCCAATCCTTACGTCGATCAAATGATGGCCCATCATCGCTTGCATCCTGAACAGGCATGGATTGTCGGTGCCAGTACGGTCGAGTGGCATCAGGACAAGGAGCATGCTGGCCCTTATGCCAGGTGCCTCGATGAAGGTGGCCTTCGATGGCACACCCCCTACAATTCGGCTCTTGGATTTCCTCCACTGCGGTTGGAGACTGATTCAGCGACGTCCCTGCTTTATCATAAATCCAAACTGGTCATCGGGGTAGAGAAATTGCCTTATCCATGGTTTTTTCAGGCTGTTTCCAGGGTTATTTCCGTTGATTTAGGTGGAATGAGCGGTCAATTGGGCAAACAAACCGCACAAATCCCCATGACCATGCTGCTGCTGTATCCCTCTTCTCGGGAAAGGAAGAAGGAGCGTTTGCAGCGAATTCCCATGAAAGCCGCAACATTGATTTGTTACGAATCCATCTTCGGTGAGTTCTGTGGCGAATTTGTACGAAATGGCGCTAACTTGTTGTGCGTCATTACCAACGACGGGTGGTGGGGCCCCACGGATGGTCACCGTCAGCATTTGGCTTGGGCTAGACTTCGTGCTATCGAATATCGTAGAGATGTGTTGCGATCAGCCAATACCGGTATTTCAGCGACCATGAACCAACGAGGAGATCTTCTCGATACCCTCGGATGGGATCAAAGAGGTTTGGTCAAGGGTCAGCTCCGCCTCAACTCTGCCATGACTTTTTATGCGAGGCATGGGGATTTTATCGGGAGAATTGCAGGCATGATCACAGCCTTGACCCTGCTGATTGCTTGGGTTCGCCAAAGGATACCCGCCAAACCGCTCAAAGCTCATCCCTAAGGCCTCCCCTAAAGAAGAATTAATCTTTTGTTTCGAATTTATAAAAATAATGTTATTAAATTCATCACCCTTCCTCCTACAACCTGACCTTATTTCCAAAGTCGAGGCCTTGGCCTTGGATTGCGGGGCCTATTTGATGCAAGCTAGGGAGCAGCTGCAAACTGAGCAGGTGCATTTCAAGGACACCCACAATTTGGTCACTCACGCGGACCTGGAATGCGAGAAGAGGTTGATTGAGGGGCTCTCGACACTGTGTCCTCAAGCCGCTTTTCAAACCGAGGAGGGTGTGGTGGTGGGGGTGTCCGAGGGTCTGCGTTGGATCATTGATCCTTTGGATGGTACCACCAATTTCGTTCATAACCTCCCCTTTTACAGCATAAGCATTGCCCTAGCGCAAGATGATGACTTGTTGCTAGGGGTTGTGTTTGCACCCTGTACACGGGAGATGTTTTCAGCCGTGAAGGGTGCAGGGGCTTTTTTGAACGGAGTCCCCATCCGTGCTTCTGATCAGGAGCATTTGGAGGATGCCCTGCTCGCCACCGGTTTTCCGTATTATCGCTTTGACCGCATGGAGGAGTACATGGCTTCTCTGGGGCAACTCATGCGGCAGTGTCGTGGCTTGCGGCGACTGGGTTCAGCTGCCTTGGACCTCGCTTATGTGGCCTGCGGTCGTTTCGATGCCTATTTTGAGCATAATCTTCAACCATGGGATGTGGCTGCAGGTATCTTGTTGGTCCGGGAGGCCGGTGGGGTGGTTCGTGGTATCCGGGAGGGGGTCAACCCGCTGCATGGTACAGAGATTCTGGCCTCCGGCCAGAGGTTGTCGGAACCGGTCTGTAGGGAATTGAATCCCTAAGGAGCTTGATGCCCTATCACTCCATACTCTTTGCTCCTCGCTCTTTGCTCCTCGCTCTTTGCT
>VGFN01000119.1 GCA_016868875.1 Bacteroidota bacterium | reverse complement strand
AGGCAATGGGCCCTGCGGGGATGGAGGATTTTGCGGAAACGGTGGCCATGATTCCACCAGGGATTCTGCGGATCGCGGATGCCAAACGCGGGGATATCGGCAATACGGCGGCTCGCTATGCCGAAGCCTTCTGGGAGCGATACGATGCGGATGCGGTTACCCTGCATGCCTATATGGGTCGAGATTCAGTGGAACCCTTTCTGGGAAGGCCCGGCAAATGGGCCGTGGTTTTGGGACTGACCAGCAATTCTGGTGCTGCGGATTTTCAAACCAAGATCGCGGTGGACGGCTTGCCGTTCTACCGTCACCTTGTGGATGCCGCCTTGGCATGGGGGACGGCAGAAGACACGATGTTGGTGGTCGGCGCCACAAGGCCGGAAGAACTGGGCGATTTGCGCAAGGCTTACCCGGAACATTTCTTTTTGGTGCCGGGAATAGGGGCTCAAGGCGGGGATTTGGAAGCAGTATGCCGATTGGGATGCGGTGAATATAACAACTTAATTATCAATGCATCTCGAAGCATTCTCTACGCTTCCTCCGGGCTTGATTTTGCGGAAAAAGCCCGAGCCGCAGCGATGGAGTTATCCAAAAAAATGGCCGACCTGATGACAGGTCGGCCTTAGAAAAAAGCAAAGATGCGCTAAACTGCTAGGATCCACAAAAAGCGAAGACTTGCAGTCCTAAAGTGCAAAGACTAATTTCTTCCGCTGTTCAATACACGGGTTGGTTTGCCGCTGGCATCGGTTTCGAAGATGACGGCGATGGCTTGGCAATTGTTAAGATTAACGGCCGGGGTCAAATTTTGGGGTGCCACATAGGCATATTTGGTTTCGTAGGTGCGGCCCTGAGGTATTGCTGTACCGGAGGCTTCCAATTCAGCGCCCCAATTACCCACCATAGGCTTGGTTGGGATTGGGCTAGCGATTCCGCGGAAGACCATTTTGTGAATGAAGTTGGGATCGCTTTGACCGGCTTGGCTCACCCCGGCAATGTTATTCTCGACGAGGTAAACCGCCAAGGAATAATTGCCCGCAGGGGCTGCCTGGAAGAATTCAACTTTGGTATCCACGTAAATGGAATCTCCAACTTTGGTACGGCGAAGGGCGACACCTGCTTTGACATTTGCTGGGGTGGTCGCAACGATGCCGTTTACCGCAGAGGTCCAAGCGCTGGCGCTTTGCAGAAAATTAGCACCTGCAACATAGGCGGGGATGCCGGAAACGTTGTAGGTGCCGGCCATCGAGGAACCTTCTCCAATGCTGAATGGATCGTTCAAGCCGATTTTCATGCCATGGAATTTGGCACCGTGGGTGGTGTTCAAGTTGTAGAGGGCAGGAATACCGTTGGCACCGCAGGGTCCGCACCAGTTTCCGCTGAAATTAATCCCAAAAGCGTTCTGGACCCTGGCAACCACCAATCCGTTGGTTCCGCCACCACCTGTTCCGCCACCGCCTGTTCCACTGCCACCGCCCGGTGTTCCGGAACCGAGATCGTTGGGAATCCATTGATCCTTTTTGCTGCAGGAAACGGCCAAGGCGATGCCCATGATGGCCATAAAGATTTTTTTCATTGCTTGGTTTTTAGGTGAAGGGTAAAATCGATACAAAAATGGCCAGGATGAAAGGGCCTAATTTACAAAAGTAATTCGGCACGCTTTATTTTTCTCAAAGCCTGGGGTAAATCCACATTAAAAAGTAGTGCCGGGTAGGGGATAGTTACCGGATAAGGGATCGGTTCCGGGTATGGGAATCAGCCCCGGGTATTGAACAGGAGGCGCAGGTAGAACAAGGGGTTTTTGAGCTTGTTTCTCAGGCTGATATCGTCAAACATGGAGGTAATGAGGTTCTTGAGCTCGGTATTTCGAGCGGCTTTGCCCACCACCAGGTTGAATAAACGAGGGTAATTGGTCAATCGCTGCAGGGTTTTGCCGATTTGCAGCTCCCCACCAAGGTCACGGTACACCAATTGGTCGTAACCCTGCAACCATTGGGCGTCACGACGGCCCTTCTGCAGGCTTAGAGCCAGGTAATTGGCCGCATGGTAGCCCGCTTTCATGGCATTGCCTATGCCTTCCCCGGTGAAGGGATCGATTAAGGAGCCCGCATCGCCGACCAGCAAGAATCCGTCGCCCGATAAAGGAAAACGTTTACTGCCCAACGGCAGACCCCAGCCCTGCAAGGGGCTTAGGGCCTCTGCGTGGCGGAATCGCTCTTTCAGGGCGGGGATTTCCTCGATTGCCCGATCGAAGGCTACCTTGAGGTTGACCTTACGCCTCGCGATTTGATGCGAAGCCATGCCAATGCCCACATTGAAACGCCCATTGCTCAGAGGGAAAATCCAGAGGTAGCCCGGAAGAATGTCCTTGAGGAAATGCAGTTCGATGTAATTATCGGGATGGGATCCGGTGATCCCCGTGTAGTAAGTCCTAAGGGCGGCGCAGTAATGTTCCTTTTGTTTGACATAGCCGGCCAATTGCTTGGCGACCAAGGAACGCTCGCCTTCGCATCCCAGCAGATAACGGGCGCGGATCGTATGCCGCTGGCCTTGCTGCTCCACCTCAACTTCGTGGTAACCCTGAGGCCCTTGGGCGTTGGCGGATCGGATGGCAACCATACGGCACCCGGTGTGGAGGCGTTCAGGCCGAATTTTGGAAACCATGAAGGCATCAAAATCAAGTCGAGGGCTGATGAACCCCGCAGCAGTTTGTCGATTGGCGATTTTGGTTCGAAAGGGTATGGACAACTCGGTGCCGTTCGGTGCCACAAAGGTGATTCCGTAACACGGAAGAAATTCTTGGGCCATTACCTCCATTTCTTCCACCAAGGCGGGATCCAAACGGGCAAGGACGTCCAGCACTTTGCCGCTCAAGGCATCCCCGCAGATTTTGTCCCGCGGGAATGAGCTTTGGTCAATCACGCAGTGCTCGACCCCTTGACGCTCCAAGAACAAGGAAGTGGTCGCGCCAGCAGGTCCTGCACCCACGATGAGCACGTCGGTCTCCAAGGGTAAAGAGGACACGGTTACGGCCTGGTAAACGGGAATTGAGCGGCTTGCAACACGGTCAAATCGTTGTTACGATTTTGGTGAATGACGGCCAGCCACTTGCAGTCCGACCAAACTGGCATGGGGTGGATATCGCCCAAAACAGATTTGAAAGCAATTTCGACGATCCTACCGGCACGGTAATCCTGGGCTTGCAACGGAAAGCCATTGACCGGGGTGATCAAACGCCGAACCACATGGCGATGAACGTATTGGGAGTCCACGCCCCCGGTATTCAATTGCCAGTCGATAAGGTTGTTCTGGAGCAAATACAGGCTCAAGAACACCGGATTGCTGTTCGGGTTTTGGCTCAGTTCATCGCACCACTGCACGGTGAGGCGGCCTTCCA
>VGFN01000118.1 GCA_016868875.1 Bacteroidota bacterium | reverse complement strand
CCCTTGATCGCGATGAAGTCGAAGTGGGTGAGTGCAACCGCTACTTTGTAGAGCGGAAGAAATACAGGGTTTATTTCAAGAAAGCGGATCTCAATGAATTTCGGCAAGCCAATTGCTTTGATTTGGTCTTGTCGGTCAATGTTCTGGAGTACATGTCGGACGATCAAAGGATTCTTCGAAATTTTTATGAATCGTTGCGCTCCCAAGGAAATCTGTTGTTAGCTGTACAATCCGACAAGGCACTGTATGTGCAGCCGAATTTTACTAACAAATTACTCGGCAATCAGGAGGTGTTTCATCGTTACAACGCATTGGGACTCAAGAAATTATTGAAAGAAATGGGCTTCGTCAAGATCAAAGCCCATTATGCCTACGGTTACAGCGGCCGTTTGTCCACCCGATTAGGTGTTCGTATTCCTAAGTATTTGTTAAAGCAATCCCGGGATTGGATTTGGTTTTTGCCCTTGTATTATTTGTTAACTTATCCGCTTATTTTGTTATTGAATTTTTTGGATGTGCTTTTTGCACATTGGCAGGGTTCAGAAATCATCGTCCGGGCGGTGAAGCCATGAGGGTCAAGGTTATGGGTTTGGTGAGCCTGATGGTGACAAGGTACTTGTGGCCAGGAAATCGCGGTAACAAGGGACTGCATTACAGCCAATGGATCGCCATGATATCCTTGGTGGGCCTTGCTTTGGGAACGGCTGCCTTGGTGGTGGTTTTGTCCGTATACAACGGATTGGAAGAGATGACCTTGGGTATGTTTAACCAATTCAATCCCGAACTCAAAGTCCAACCCAAGGAGGGGATGTACCTCGACGCGGAGTATTGGATTCCCCGCATCCGCAAGGTGCAAGGGGTCAAAGCCGTTTCCGCCACCCTGCAATCTAATGCCCTCTTGCGCTACCAAGGCAAGGAAGCCTTGATTTGGACCAAGGGAGTTGATGCAGAATACGGGAAGGTGATCAAGGTAAAGGAATCGCTCTTGTGGCCCGAATCCGCCCCTAAGGATTGGTTAGGCCACCTTAAAGGAAAACCTTGGACCTTGGTCGGGGTTGGCTTGGCCGATCAATTGGCTTTGGAATTGGGGCCGGCAGCTGCACCGATTCAGGTTTTTTTGCCGCGCTATGGGATCGCCTTGAATCCTCTTTTTCCGGAGCAAGGATTTGTTTCCAGACCACTGCCCGTGGAGGGAGTTTTCGATCTGCAACCCGAGGTGAACCGGCAAATGGTGGTGATGGATTTGGATAGCATGCGGTCCATGATGGGCTTGGAGTTGTCCAAGGCCGGTTCGCTGGAAATCATCTGCGAAAAAAATGCATCACCCCAAGAAGTCCGTCGGAATTTAATCGACCTGTCGGAGAGTGCAGGACCATCGTATGGGGTCTTGGTCAAAGATCGTTTGGAGCAGGAATCAGTACTCCTCAAAGTTTTTGCTTCGGAGAAATGGTGGACTTTCGCATTTCTCATGTTCATTGTCATTTTGGCGGCCATGAATTTGATTGGCTCGTTGAGCATGTTGGTTTTGCAAAAGCGGGGCGATATCGAAGTCTTGGGTGTTTTGGGAGCGAGGCCGGAACTGCTTCGCAAAATTTTTTGGGGAGCAGGTATGGGAATTGTTACGGCAGGTGCGATGATGGGGCTCCTTTTGGGGGCCGGCTTGTGCCTGGCCCAGGAAGAATGGTCGTTGGTCACTTTTCCTGCATCGGCCACTCTTCAGGTACTTGCCTATCCGGTGGATTTACGTGGATTGGATTTGTTGGGAATTTTGGCGGGGGTTACGGTGGTGGGGTCTATTTTTGCGTGGTTTCCTGCCCGACGATCCTCGTCCTATTTGAACGGATGGTCCGGAAAGGAATAATCGAAATGATTTCATGAAATCAAGCCCGCAACAAGCCCGCGAAACTAAATCGGGAAATGACCCAAACCATGCAGGCCATCCAAACAATTCCCGAGGCAAGGCCTTGTGGTGGTTGCGGAAATTGGGCTGGGCAGGCTTTCTGTTTTTTCTGATCAAAGGCCTGGTATGGATCGCGGTCTTCTACGGTTTGGGCCGATATGTGGGCCTGGGTTCAGGAGAATAAAGGAGATGGGCCACTCCATCCGCCACGGTTTGGGTCCAACTTCTGTACTGGAATGAGGGCAAGGTTCGAAGAATGCGGCTTCCATCGTAGTGCTTGCGGGTGTAGGCCGCTTTGACCGTCTCGGCGCTGATAAAATTTCGCGTGCCTCGCAGGTTGGACCACCCTTGAAGCAAGAGGGCCGTGAATCGAGCAAGCCAATACGGTGGGCAATAAGTTGGAGGCCGGCAACCCAAGCAAGATGCCATTTCATCAAACAACGCTTTGAAGGTCAGGTTAGCACCATTCAACAAGAAGCGCTGCCCGATGCAGTTTCCTTGATGCAACATAAGGCAAGCCTTGGCGACATCACGCACATCCACCACCCCCAATGAACCGCTGCTGTAGAACATCAGGCCGCGTTGAACTTTGCTGAACATTTGGTTACTGCCACTTTCAAAGGCACCGGTCCCCAGAATGACCGAGGGATTGACCACGATGACTTCGAGTCCTTCTTCTTGTCCTCTCCAAACCTCCAGTTCTGCGGCAAATTTTGACTGACCATACGACGAGGAAACTTCCTTTTCGTTCCAAGGGGTGTCTTCATGAACAGGCTCGTTATCGCGCGGGGGTCCCAGGGCGGCAATCGAGCTGACATGAACCAAACGTCGAACCCCGGCGGCGAGGCAGGCATCCACAAGGCGCGCGGTGGATTGAGCATTTTGGTGCATCAATTGGGCTTGGTCTTTGGGGTCGTACGAAATCAGTGCTGCACAATGGAAAACGACATCAGCCCCTTCCACAAGCCTATCGGCATCTCCCCATTGCATCAAATCGCAAGGCATCCATTCGATGGAATTTTGGGATGCTTTGCTTAATACCCCTTGATTACCAATTCGTTGAGCATCCCGGAACGATGCCCGGATCAGAGGCACTTGGGCGGTTCGGTTTGGGTCCACGTGATCTGCATCGCTGTAGTGCTGGTTGGATAACAAATGAAGCAAATTTTCACCAACTAATCCGGTTCCGCCGGTAACGACCCATAGCGGCCGTTTGTTTTCGTGGGGTTGAGCAGGGTTGGTCATGGAGGTTATCAAGAGGGTCCAATGAAAATACGAACATCAAAAATCTCCACCACAAAGAATTCCGGATCGATGATTGGCGGAAGAACCGGTGCTGCAACCCAGCACGTTTGGAAGCTCGAGATGATGGAGCAGTCCAAGCAATCCAAAAACCAAAGCCTCTTTGAAATCTCGGACCTTGGGTTCAGCTTGGACCAAGTGCCAATCTAAATTTTGTTGGAGAGCATGCATAAGGACAGGGTGCGCTGCCCCTCCTCCACTAACCAAGAT
>VGFN01000117.1 GCA_016868875.1 Bacteroidota bacterium | reverse complement strand
GCGCCCTTGATTCACAGCGTTTCCAAAACGAAGAAAAGGACGGATAATAGCCATCCACCTCCGGAAATAACCAATCCCGAGGGTGGGAATGACCCCGGTAATGGGCGGTGATGGGGTGTTCTTTGTAGTGCAAGCGATGAGGGTCTATACCACCAAAAACGGCGTCAAAAGGAGCGGAAACCCAGAGAATATCCGGGATTTGGTCCGCCAAAGCCTTAACCCAGGCCATGACCTGCGGAGACACAGGGGTTCGTTGTCGATATTCGGGTTCCCATAACAATATACGAATTGGAGGTATATCCGTTACCACCGGCGACCATTGGGCATCCAAATGGTAAAAATTATACAGAAAAACCGATCGCTGTGGGTTCTCCATGAGCAATGCTTGCAAGGTGGCAACATCGGTCACCATGCCTTCGGGTAAAGAGCAAGGAAGATTCGGCTCCAGGGTTTCTTGCAAGACCAAAGGAACTTCAAGGTTCCCCAAAACATCGTAACCTACATCGAGAAATGTTCCCTTTTGGCTGGAATACGCATATTTGTTGATGTTGTCCTGGTTGGCGAAGTATTTACGCGTACTGAAGGCTCCGGCCACCCATTGCCAGCTCAAGGCATTGCTCGCCCAGTCCGCATCCAACAAATGATAAAACATCCATCGGGCCGCTTGTAACCAGTGCGATCCTCCAACATTGCAAGCAAGAGCCGCCGTGTACATCCGAAGATGGTTGTGCATATAACCGGTCCTGTACAATTCCTTCACCCCGGCATCAAGGGCCTCAATACCCGTCTCTGCCCTCACCAAAGCCGCTGGCACCCGATAATGACGAACCCCAATCTGGGGGTAACGCAGGTCCTGATCAAGGGCATCCCCCTGATGTTTCCAGACCAGCTGAAAATAATCCCGCCAAGCCAATTCTTTGACCAATGACTCGCAATCCTCCCACGAAAATCCACGTTCGACCAACGAATCAGCCACCAAGCTGGTGCTCAGCACCCCCCGGGATAGGTAAGGGGACAAACGGGTCACCGCTCCATCCACATAATTACGGGTTCGACCATAGGCCACCGGATCGATCCTTGCTACCTGGGCCAGAGCCTCATCCAAGCGGGGCGAGATCACGACCGTTTCGAAATTTTGTTCCCCGAAATACTGCGCTGGCGACTGCATCGAAAACGTTCGATTGCCGCGGCTCGTTTGTAAAGGTGTTTGTGACTAACCTTTTGATGAACCCGTTCACGCCAAAGTTTGAAACTAGAGGCCTTGAGCTCTCGCCGCATCAACGCCACCACATCCGCCTCGGCGAGTCCGAATTGATGAAAAATAGCCTCAAAAGGGGTTCGATCTTCCCATGCCATTTCAATGATTCGGTCCACCTGAGCTAAACTTAACATGCTAGGACCAACAACAAAACCAAGTTCGCTTGGTTTTGTCCTTGGTCATAGAAGTTTACGAATCTCCAATCCACGAATGCAGACCTTGCCGGGATCGAGAAGCGAAACCTCCATGCGGAGGTGCTGGTCTTGTTTGACCGAAACATTCCAAGCCTGTCGAACCCAGGCCTCACCCGACACCGAACGCTGTGGGTAATCACGCATATCGCCCTCGCTTGCCGATACCGATCCCAATCGAAGCAGCCATCGAGGACTGCTATTGCGCGCATACACCACCACTTGGTAAACAGCAGGTCCCGGATAGGTTCCTCGGTGCATGAATTCCGAAGAAAAACCGGGGATTTGGTTTCCCCTACCCTCCCAGATTTGGGAAGACTCTACACAGATCGGAGAGGCCACCGAATCCACCCCCTGTCCTCCGGCCCAAAGTCGCGTGGAATCCAAATAGATCCGTGTCGAAGAGGTAGCATCCGGATTTTGAATATCCCAATCCACCTTGATAGGCGAAGGGCTCTGGCAGGCCACCAAAAAAAAGAAAAGAAACAACCTAACTTTCATAAACCTTGGTCGCTTTGATGCCGTATAACATAGGTAATTTACCCTCCAATCCTGGTATTTGGAAGCGCCCTGGTTCCACTTCAATTTGACGAGCAAAACAAGGGTAAGGAGAATAGTCCCATTCGTCCAGCGCATCCACGCGTAGGCCATTCGATAACAATGCTTGAACAATTTCGGATAAGCTGTGATTCCACGATATACAAGAAGCCTTAATCGGCGCATTGCGGTCCGCATAAGTTCCCTCCAAATCTTCGTGCAACGGACCAAAATTAAAATAAGGGTAGGTGATCTCTCGAAGATCGTTATCCAACATCCAAACCACCGGGTGAAAATCGACCAAAATCAAGGATCCGCCGGATCGCAATACAGCGGCAACGGTTGAAGCCCATGTTTGGAGTTCCGGCAACCAGCCCAAGGTGCCGTAAGTGCACATGACCCGGTCAAAGGTCCCAGTTGTTGGCAGATCCTCCTTCAAAGAGGCGATATCACTGCAAATAAATTCCGCCTTCAGGTTCATTTCTGAGGCCAAAGCACGGGCCTTTTGGATAGCAAGGCGCGAAAAATCTACCCCTGTCACATGGGCCCCGCGACGAGCTAACGACAAGGTATCTTGACCAAAATGACATTGCAAATGCAAAACTCGTAACCCATGAACCTCGCCCAAATACCCCAATTCAGGATCTTTGAGCGAACACCACCCCTCCCTAAAGGCCTTCATTTGATAGAAATCCGAGAGCCAATGCGACTCCACCCGGGCATCCCAGTAGGTGCGATTAATGGCCACATAATCTTCCATACCAAACAACCAATTCACAAAAGTAAAAGTAGCTTTGGTTTTAAGCTCAGGCCATCATGAATTCAAACTCAACCTACAAAGGCATCGTCTGGGACTTGGGTGGACTCTTCATTCAAGTTTTTCCCGAAAGAATAGGAATTCAAGGACCTGTTTCCCCAAACGATGCGCAAGCTGGGCCATCCAAACAAAATGGGCCATCCAAAGAGGAATTTGAGCTTATGCATCACCAATTTGAGTGCGGTCTCGTTTCAGAGGAGGAATTTGATTCCGCCTTCGCCCAGGCGTTGGGCAAGGAATGGATTGGAGTGCATCGCAGCGATGACCGAAAACGATTATGGAATTCGGTGCTAGGGCCTTGGCAAAATGAGGCTGTACGCTGTGTTCAAACAACGCCATCAGAACTCCCAAAAATCCTTCTTAGTAACACAAATCCATGGCATCAAGAGGTCTTTGAGGCATCGTTCTTGCAACAATTTGCAAAACCACTCGACGAGTATTTTGACCGCGTTATCTTTTCACATCGTTGCGGAATGCGCAAGCCCACCCCATCTTTGTACCTCCACGCCATCCAAACATGGGGCATGGAACCCTCTGATTGGATCATGATTGATGACAGCACCATCAACTTGGAGGGAGCAGCACAAGCAGGCCTGCAAACCTACCTCCATCCCTCCAATACCTCCCCTGTAGAAACCATGAGGCACCTGGGCCTGCTGATTA
>VGFN01000116.1 GCA_016868875.1 Bacteroidota bacterium | reverse complement strand
TGCCTATAGGTGCCTTTGCGGCATCATCCTCCATGATGCAACAATTGGCGGAGGATCCCCCTTTGGGGCATCTCACCACCTTCGGGGGGAATCCGGTTTGTGCAGCCGCCGCAGTGGCCGTTGTGGAGGTCATTCGGGACCAAGGCTTGGCTGCCAGGGCGATGAAGGCTCATGGCATCCTAGCGGGGAGGGTAAAGGAATGGTCACTCGAAACTGGATTGCCTATTCAGCTCAGCGGCAGGGGATTACTCCTTGGCTTGGAATTGGAACAAGACCCTCTCAAGGCCAGGGAATGGATCAGCAGATGCTGGCAGGCGGGTCTCTTGGTGGATTGGTTTCTGTTCAACGAGGGGCGTCTTCGTTTGGCCCCACCGCTCAATATTTCCGAAGGGGAATTGCACGACGCCATGGACATCCTTCGCAAGGCGCATGGCTAGGCTCCTTACCTTTGGGGCCTGATCGAATAGCTATGAAACTAATATCGTACCGTTCACCATCCGGCAAAGACCGGGTGGCCCTATGGGCCGCGGACCAAGCGTGGGATGCAGGTTCCTGGAATCCTCAATGCGGGCCCGATATGACGGCCTTCTTGGAACAAGGCGAGGCCGCCATGGATGCATTGCGCGGGCTTGAACAACGCGTGCTCCTAGGAGATGCCCCCATCCAGCCTTTGGCCTTGGAGGCCAAGGATTGGCTTGCGCCGGTACCCAGGCCAGCTTCATGCCGCGATGGCTATGCCTTCAGGCAACATGTCGCCTCGGCTCGTCGGAACCGAGGGGTCGATATGATCCCTGAATTTGATCATCAACCCATTTTTTATTTTACCAACCATCAGGCCATCATCGGTCCCGGGCCGGTGATCTGCATGCCCGATCATTTCCGGCAATTGGATTTTGAATTGGAAGTCGCGGTGGTGATCGGAAAAGCTGGACGGAATGTCCGTGCCGAGGAGGCCGATCGCTACATTGCCGGCTACACCATCATGAACGATTGGAGTGCGCGGACCCTGCAAATGGAGGAGATGTTGCTCAGTCTGGGACCCGCCAAGGGCAAGGACTTTGCTACCGCTTTGGGCCCTTACCTGGTTACGCCGGATGAATTGGGGGCCTGGGCCTGCCCTCCCAAAGCGGGGCATACCGGAGGCTCCTTGGCCCTGGACATGGTGGCCAGGCTGAATGGAGAAGAAGTATCGCGGGGGAACATGAAGGACATGGACTGGACCTTCGCCGAGATCATCGAACGATGTGCCTACGGGGCCTCCATCATGCCCGGAGATGTCATTGGGTCGGGTACAGTCGGCACGGGTTGTTTTCTGGAACTGAACGGCACCGGCAGGCGCCTGGATCCCGAGGGCTATCAGCCCCGCTGGTTGGTGGCAGGGGATGTGATGGAATTGGAAATTACCGGCTTGGGGACGCTGACCAATACGGTCGTGGCGGATCCGGATGCCTTTTCAATCCTGGCGCTTAAGAAGGCTGCGCAATGAGCCAGGCCTCCAACCCATCGGGTACTTCATGGCATTTTGAAGGGTGGGACCCGGCCAATTTGGATACGCCATCGGTACAGAACCTGCTGCAAGGAGCCGTGGGTCCCAGGCCGGTAGCGTTGGCTTCGACCATCAACCCACGAGGGGAGGTTAATTTGTCGCCGTTCAGCTTTTTTAATGTCTTCAGCGCCAATCCTCCGGTATTGATCTTTTCGCCCGCATTGCGGGTGCGTGATGGGAGTTCCAAACATACATTACGCAATGTTATGGAAATACCCGAGGTGGTGATTCAAGTCGTGCCTTTCGCCCTGGTGGAACAGGTTTCCTTGGCCTCATCGGAATACGCGGAAGGGGTCAATGAATTTCAAAAAGCAGGACTAACGGCATGGCCATCCCTCAAGGTTACCCCGCCCAGGGTGGCCGAATCCCCCGTGCACATGGAATGCAAAGTTTTGGAAGTTAAGCCATTGGGCACAGGAGGTGGGGCGGGGAATTTGGTGATTTGCGAAGTGGTTTATTTCCATGTGGCTCGCGAGGTCTTGTTACCCACAGGTTCCATCGATCCCTATGCCGTGGATGCCGTGGCCAGGCTGGGAGGGGATTGGTACACCCGTTCATCCATGGGATTGTTCGAGGTGGAGAAGCCGCTGAGAACCTGTGGCATTGGCGTGGATGCCTTGCCCACATGGCTACAAGAAATCGGAACCTTGGACGGTAACCGCTTGGCCCGGTTAGGCAATCAGCCAACAATTCCCACCATGGAACGATGCAGGGCCATCTTCCTAGAGCAATTCCCTGCAAGGGCCTTTGAGCCCACCAGTCAGGAAGGCCGCGTAGCGTTGGCTCTTCGGATCGGCCTCTTACTGGATCAAGGCCGAACTGAGCAAGCCTTGGCCTTGGCGATGATGGGCAAGGAGGAGGGTGGTCAAGAGGAAGGGTAATCAAGAGGAAGGGTAATCAAAAAGCATAAGGCCATGAGCGCTTCTGAACGGTGGATGATTTACGGAGCGACCGGTTATACGGGTCGATTGGTGGTGGAGCATGCGGTATCGGTGGGTTTGTGTCCTGTGTTAGCCGGCCGTAATGCGGTCAAGGTCCGAGAATTGGCCCAGGCTCACGGCCTGGACCATCGAATCTTTGGGTTGGAGGAACCGCAGGCCATCGTGGAGGGTCTTGAGGGAATGAAGACGGTCTTGCATTGTGCAGGTCCCTTTGTGCATACGTACCGGGCGATGGCCGAAGCCTGCCTGCAAACGGGCGTGCATTACCTGGATATCACCGGGGAATTGGCGGTTTTGGAGGGATTGCACCGCATGGACGACCAGGCTAAGAAGGCTGGTATCGTCTTGATGCCGGCCACCGGTTTTGATGTGGTACCCACCGATTGCATGGCGATGCATTTGGCCGAACGTTGCCCGGACGGGGATCGTTTGTTGCTCGCCTTTGGAAACTTTGGAAGCCGTATATCGCACGGAACCTTGTCCTCGCTCTTGACCCGTCTAGGGGAAGCAGGTGCAGAACGCATCAACGGCCAAATCCAGCCTCGTCCTGTTGGACGCCTCTTGGCACGCATCGATTGGGGCAAGCGGAGTTCGTGGTGCATCAGCATTCCTTGGGGGGATTTGTTCACCGCTGGGATCAGCACGGGCATACCCCATCTTGTTACGATGACCACGGCTTCACGGCGTTTACATCGTATGCTGAAATTCCAGTCTATTTTTAATCCGTTGTTACGAATGCCTTGGTTGCGTCGCTTGTTACAGGCCAAGGTGGATCGTTCGGTATGGGGTCCATCTCCCCATGAACTCGAGCACGGGTTTGCCATGGTGTTCGGGCGCATCACCAACCCATCGGGAGCCATGGTGGAAGCAAGGCTGCAATTGCCTGAAAGCTATCGTTTAACGGCCCTTAGCGCCGTTCATTTGGTGCAGCGAATTCATGAACTTCCGCAAGGGGGGCTGAGCGGATTTCTTACCCCTGCTCAAG
>VGFN01000115.1 GCA_016868875.1 Bacteroidota bacterium | reverse complement strand
TGCAAATTCCATCGACCGCAACCATGAGCGATATCCTTGCGATTCAAACTGGCGATGATTTCTTCAGCCAAGGCTTTGTCCTTAGGCCCGCCCAACAAAAGCAAAGGGCCATGCAGCAGCCTGCACAAGTCGATAAGCTTTTCTTTGGGAAGGCATTTGGTGGCGTGTTGGGAACCCAGGGCCAAGGCGGTCACTCCTTGTGATGGATTCCAACCGAGTTCCTGTTTCAAGAAGGATTCGCCGCTTCCCCATGCGGTGAGCCTGGGATCAAAGGACCAATCCAAACCCAGTCCGTCATCGGTGATGCCCCATTCCTGCAGCATCAAGGCATACTTTTGGACGGTGTGCAGGTAGCGTGTAGGTTTCTTTTTGGTTTGAACCATCCACCACTTCTGGGCATTGTTTTTGGAGTAACGAAGAAAGGGAATTCCAGAGCCGGGTGGAGCAAGTTGAAATTTCCACCGTAGCGTGCGCCAATTCGAGTGCAAATCGACGACGGCGTCGAATTTCAGGGCTTTCAGTTCATCCAAAAGAGTTTTTTCCTGATGGTCCTGCAGGATATGCAATTGCGACAAATGCGCGTGGTGTTGCAACACAGGAGCCATGGCGGCTTTGGTCACAAAGTGCAATTCGGCTTTGGGAAATTGAGAATGCAACCATCGGATAACGGGGGTGCACAAGACCACATCCCCGATGGAGCTAAGCCGTATGAGTCCTATCCTTATCCCTTCTTGGTTCAGACGATTTTGGATATTCAAAGGGAACAGGCTGAGAGGGGGTTTAAGGAAGCTAGAATCCTGCTAGGGGATTCATCTCCATGCGGGCTTGAATTCCAGGGTTTTCTACCCAATGTTTAACTTTAGTGTAGGGCGTGTAGAGGGGGCCTAATTCGTTTTGCAAGCGGTGACGGCTATAGGCCGCGGTCGCCTGACCAAATATCTTTTCGAAAGGGTCATCCTGATCAGGCAATTCCCTAAGGCGGAACTTTTGGACTTTGGCCAATTTCGCGGCGCAGGCAATTGCATCATCCAAATCCCCCATGCGGTCTACCAATCCCAAGGCCATTGCTTGACGACCTGTGTACACCCGGCCTTGAGCCAAGGCATGCACCGAGTCACGACTTAGCGACTGTCCTGCCGAACGCCTGCCTTCGGAGACAATGCCTACAAAGGTTTCGTAGACTTCGTTGACTCCTTCTTGAACAAGGGCTCGCTCTTCTGGACGCATACGGCGGGACAAGGACATCAGATCGCCATAAGGGCCTGTGGTGACCCTGTCCACCGTGATGCCCAGTTTATTGCGCATGAAATCCCCCACGTAAGGCGCAAGGCCAAAGACCCCAATAGACCCCGTGATGGTGGTGGGGGCAGCAAAAATGCTATCCGCAGCAGCGGCAATGTAATAACCCCCTGAGGCGGCAACACCACCCATGGAGACCACCAAGGGTTTCCCTGCTTGGCGTATCATTTTGGTTTCTCTCCAAATCAGGTCTGAGGCCAGTGCGGATCCTCCTGGGGAGTTAATGCGCAAGACCACGGCCTTGATTTTTTGGTCCAAACGGGCCTTACGAAGGGCATCACAAATCTTATCGGCACCCATCTCATCCTCAGCACCTTGTCCGCTCACAATGTCTCCTTCGGCATACACCACGGCGATACGGTCCTTGGCCTCTTCACTACCGCCCGGCATGCCGGGCAAGGTTTCCTGTACATTCTTCTCCAATGAATCAAAATAATCAGCAGCGGTCACAAATTTCAGTTTATCGATGGCTTTGGCTTTGGTGCGACGCTTGAGCCATTCCAATACCTGATCGCGGTACATCAGGCTGTCCACCAAACCGTAGGCCACCGATGTTTGGGCATTGCGAACCAAGGCCGAATTGGCCATCCTGCGCAGGGAATCGCTAGTCAAGTTTAGATTGCGACTGTACCCCGTAAGCATCTCTTTGTAAATACCTTCCAACAATTGACTTTGTTGGAAACGGTTCTCTTCGGACATGTTTTCCCGGATGAGCATCTCGCCCGCACTTTTGTATTTGCCCACCCGAATCAGGTCAATTTCCATATCCAATTTGTCGAACATGCCTTTGAGGAAAACCGGTTCCAAAGCCAATCCGTTGAACATGGCAATCCCTTGCGGTGCCATCGTGATGGGATCGGCCATGGAGGCCATCAAGAGGGTACCTTGGGTGTAGGCTTCCGAATGCGCAATCACAAATTTGCCACTACGCTTAAAGTCCTCCAAGGCACGCCTTACCCTGGATTGTTGGGTCATATCCCCCTCTATGCCACTTAGGTCCAAGAAAACTCCGTCGATATTCTTGTCTTGAGCGGCTTGATGCAGAACAATAAGCATCTTCGAAACCGGCATCTCCGAATTATCCTCCAAATTGGCCCAATCAAAACTTTGGAGAGGGTTTTTGGATCCTCTTTCGACCAAGGATTGGTCCAGCGTAAGGTGCAAAATGGAGTGGGCCTCAATTTCTTGGGATTCCGAATCCGAACCGGACATGGCAAGGCCAGCCACAAGGGCAATGACCAGAATCACCAGAGCCACCTGGGTGAGCAGAAACCCAAGCATCGTGGCGAAGACAATTTTGAAAAATGATTTCATAGGAATTTTTGAATGCGGTTTGGGCCTTTATTTAGGGCCGAATTCAAATGGACCCTAAATCACCCCCAAAAATAACCCGATTCAATGATTCAATCACGATGGAAAGCCAATTAACGATGGAAAGCCAATTAACGATGGTAGGCACTCGAGAGTTTGCGGTAGGCCTGGGCTCTAATTTGGGCAATCGGGCAGAATGGCTCTTCCAAGCCTGCCAATGGCTGGAATCAGTGCTGGGCGAACCCGTGGCAGCCTCTTCCGTTTGGGAATCCGAACCGTGGGGGTATGCATCGCCCAACCCTTACCTGAACCAGGTGATGATCTTTCGTTCCGACAAGGACGCAATGGAGTTATTGGCCATTTTGATGAAGGTCGAAAAGCATATGGGTCGTGTTCGTCCTTTGGACGGTGGGATGGCAGACCGCTGCATTGATTTGGATTTGTTATGGGTGGACCAAGAAATTCTGCCCTCGGTATCGGAACCTCCCTCAGAGGGTCAGCTCAGGGTTCCCCACCCCCGTTTGCACCTTCGGCGTTTCGTATTGGAGCCGCTTGCGGAAATTCGTCCAGAATGGACACACCCGGTCATGGGTTTGACCGTGATGGAATTGCTACAGCAATGCCAGGACCAAGGACCTGTACGGCGTGTTGATTTTGAAATCGATACGATGGCAGAGATCCTTTGAGGTTTAGGAGATTCCTTAGGCTGGAGGTATGAAGAAATACATTGTTATCGAAGGCAATATAGGGGTAGGCAAAACCACCTTGGCGACACGTCTGGCCCAGGATTGGAATATGCCTTTGCTGCTCGAGAAATTTCTGGACAATCCTTTCTTGCCTTCTTTCTACAAGGACCCCGAAAGGTATGCCTTCTCCACCGAAACCGCTTTTTTGGCGGA
>VGFN01000114.1 GCA_016868875.1 Bacteroidota bacterium | reverse complement strand
TTGCCTTGTCTTATCCTTTTTTTCGTTGGACCATGGCCAAACCTTCGCGTTATCGATGGGGGCAGCGTTGGAGGGTGGTCTGGGCCAAGAGTATAGCCATGCTTTTTGGAATTCGGGTGCAAACCGTGGGGAAGGCCCCGGATGCTTGCCCCAAACTGATGATTGTAGCCAATCATTTTTCTTATCTGGATATTCCGATTTTGGTGGCGGCCTTGCCTTTGGACCTGCATTTTGTGGCCAAGGCTGAACTGTTGCGCTTCCCCTTTTTCCGTCAATTCTTTCGAACGATGGATATTGCAATTCCACGCTCCAGTGCCCAGGGCTCGATGAAGGCCTACCGTAGGGTGGAGGAGTTTTGGAAAGCTGGGTCTGCCGTCGTGGTCTTTCCGGAAGGTGGGATCTTGGGCCAAGCTCCTGCGATGACCGCTTTTCGGCCCTCCCCGTTTGCGGTTGCCCTTCAGCAAGGTGCGACTGTATTGCCCGTATCTTTGCCAGATACATGGAAAATATTGCCCGAATGCCCACGACATTTTCTGCGTCCCGGTCCATGCCGGGTACACCTTTTAGAGCCCCAGGTTCCCGAGACCTTCCTTGGCGATGAGAAGGCCCTCAAAAACAAATGTTACGAATTAATCCGTCAAGATTTGATTGTCCATGAAAGTTGATCTCGAAACCCTGCAACGTATCGCCCATTTGGCGCGTTTGGAATTTGATCCTGAAAAGGCCGACGCCATGCTGGCCGATATGAATCGTTTTCTCGAATATGCACGAATTATTGATTCCGTTCCTACCGAGGGTATAGAGCCTTTGGTGTACATGAATGAAGAAGGACTTGCGCCTCGTGAGGATAGGGTTATTCAGACGATTTCGCATCATGAAGCCCTTGCGAATGCTCCTGCTTCCGATTCGGATTATTTCCGGGTGCCCAAGGTGGTCAAGAAAACCAATTGATGTTAGCCAACAATGCTCTAATCTCCTTGGAGGGAATACAACGCCTGTACAGCATGGGCGATGAGACCATTTATGCACTTCAGGACATCGATTTGCAAATCAAACGCAACGAATATGTGGCCCTGATGGGTCCCTCCGGCTCAGGCAAGTCAACCTTAATGAACTTGATTGGTTGTTTGGATTCGCCCAGCTCTGGTTCCTATTGGCTTAATGGACAAGATGTTGCAGGTCTCAGCGACAATCGCCTTGCAGAAATTCGAAACCGCGAAATTGGATTTGTGTTCCAAACCTTTAATTTGTTACCTCGTCTAACCGCATTGGACAATGTGGCTTTGCCCTTGGTCTATGCTGGGGTTTCAGAACTGGAGCGAAGAGAGCGGGCCCATGATGTCCTTAAGCAGGTCGGTTTGCAAGACAGGATAGGGCACCGTCCTAACGAACTATCGGGAGGACAACGGCAAAGGGTAGCCCTGGCAAGGGCTCTCGTCAACAAACCTTCTTTGATTCTCGCCGACGAACCTACTGGTAATTTGGATTCCAAAACCTCGGTGGAAATCATGGAAATGTTTGCATCAATCCATGCATTAGGGAATACCATTGTGCTGGTTACCCACGAAGAGGATATCGCAAGGCATGCGCACCGTATGGTCCGCCTCAAAGATGGCCGAATTGAATCGGATGCACTCACCCTAAATCAAAACCATGAAAATCTACACCAAAACGGGTGATTCTGGCAGCAGTTCGCTACTTGGTGGCAGCAGGGTTTCCAAATCGGATCTGCGCCTGGAAGCTTACGGTACATTGGACGAACTCAATGCCTGGATTGGTCTTCTCAAGGAACAGGAAGCATTGAGCTCCCACCGCGCCTTCCTGGGAGTAATTCAGGAGGAACTCTTTAGCATGGGATCGCATTTGGCCGCCGAGGATCAGATCCAAGTGGAGACTTGGAAATTACCGGCAATGAACAGCCGTTTGGTAGGCCGCTTGGAAGAGGAGATGGACCGAATGGACGCTGATTTAGAGCCATTGCGGAACTTTATTTTGTCGGGTGGGCACCCCGCCTCGGCTATGGCCCAAGTGGTGCGTACGATCTGCCGTAGGGCCGAAAGGATCGTGGTTTCGCTCAACGTCGCCCTCCCTGACCAAGCCTCAAGGTTAGAGCCCGTTGTGGTGACGCTCAACCGACTATCGGATTACTTCTTCGTCCTGGCCCGCGAAATATTGCGTACTCAGGGCGTTGAGGCCCATGTTTGGAACCGACGCGCAGGGCAACTTTGACGGATTTACCCACCTTTCGATGTTTTGAAGGAGGGCTTGTGAGTTTAATTAGAATTTTTATATTTGCCGAACAATCCCACGCCTACCCCTAACCTATGTATTGGACCCTGGAATTAGCCTCCCATCTCGAAGATGCACCTTGGCCAGCCACCAAGGATGAGCTCATCGATTACGCCATACGTTCGGGTGCACCCATGGAGGTGATCGAGAACCTGCAAGAACTCGAAGACGATGGTGAACCCTACGAGACGATCGAGGAAATTTGGCCTGATTACCCCACCAAAGACGATTTCTTCTTCAACGAAGACGAATACTAAGGATTTAGCCCGGGGAATCCCCCAATCATCGCTTTGCGATGAGTGCAATCGATCCTTCTCCGAATTATTCTTGCTGCCTGGGTTGCTTGCGTTCAAAACGCTGGCGTAACAATTCCACCGAAGTGGAAAAGGCCAGGGCGAAGTACAAGTAACCTTTGGGCACTTCGAAGTGGAAACCCTCAATTAGCAACATAAATCCAATGAGCATGAGGAAGGACAAGGCCAAGATCTGCAAGGAGGGTTGTTTTTGAATAAACTGGCCTATAGAGTCGGCCATCAAGAGCATAACGATCATGGAGATAACCACTGCGGCTATCATCACTTGAATTTGATTGCTCAGCCCCACAGCCGTGAGGATGGAATCAAAGGAGAAGACCAAATCAATCAGGATAATTTGGATAATAATGCTCGTCACCGTTCGGCGCTTGGATAATTTGGCTTTGTTGGAGGCTAGAATTTTCGAGGAGTCTTCATCGGAACCGTTGTCCCGAGTATGAGGGTTTTTGGCACCGGAATGTTCCAGATGGTTAACCTTGGAATGCAATTCCGAGGTTGTTTTGGCAAGCAGAAACAAACCACCCGCAAGGAGGACCAAGTCTTTGGTCGAAGGTTCCCAACCCATGAGCCCAAAGGCGGGCTGGGTCAAACCCATAAGCCAAGAAATACTGAGAAGGAGACCAACCCGAAAGACAAGGGCCAAGATCAAGCCAATGCGTTGTATTCTTAGCCGGTCTGCCTTGGGCAATTTATCGGTAAGAATGGTAATAAAAATAATGTTATCGATACCCAAAACTATTTCCAGGACCGTCAAGGTCAGCAAGGAAATCAACCATTCCATCGTTATCGATTAGAGGATTAACAAGGCATCCCCGTAGGCGAAGAAGCGGTATTTCTTGGAAATAGCGACCTTGTAAATTTCTTTCAGGAAATCTTTCCCCGCAAAGGATGAGGCGATCATCAACGAGGTGGATT
>VGFN01000113.1 GCA_016868875.1 Bacteroidota bacterium | reverse complement strand
GCTCCCCGGGTTGGGCTCGAACCAACGACCCCCTGATTAACAGTCAAGTGCTCTAACCAACTGAGCTACCGAGGAATTTGGGGATACAAACCTATGCTTTTGCCCCAAAAGGAGTGCAATGATAGCATTTAACCGCCAAAGTTCCAATATTTGCGCTCCAAACTTGTTAAACCCTAGACCCATACCCCCCTCCCATGGCACAGCAACTTCCTCTGGTAATTGTCGGAACCGTCGCTTTTGACAGCATTGAAACCCCATTCGGCAAGGCCGATCGGGTGATAGGAGGGGCGGGGACCTACGGGGCCCTGGCGGCGAGCCACTTTACGGAAGGGATTGGGCTGGTTTCGGTGATTGGGGATGATTTTCCGGAGGAATCGCTGGCCATGATGCGGTCCAGGGGGATTGATACGGAGGGCATTCAACGGGTAGCCGGTCAGGAATCCTTCTTTTGGGCCGGGAAATATCATCTGGACATGAACAGCCGCGATACCCTCGAGACCAGGCTCAATGTTCTGGCGGATTTTGACCCGATTCTGCCCCAGGCCTACCGTAGCCCCCGCCTCTTGATGCTCGGCAACCTAACACCCTCGGTCCAAATGAGGGTTTTGGACCAAATGGAAAGCCGCCCCGACTTAATTGCGATGGACACCATGAACTTTTGGATGGATATCGCATGGGATGCCTTGCTGGAAACCATTGCCCGGGTGGATTTGCTCACCATCAACGACGAAGAGGCCCGTCAACTCTCCGGCGAGCGCTCCTTGCTCAAAGCCGCCCGCAAAATTGCCACGATGGGCCCTCGCTACCTCATTATCAAGAAAGGCGAACACGGGGCCATGCTCTTTGGGGATGGGGAAATCTTCTTTACCCCGGCCCTGCCTTTGGAAGAGGTCTGCGACCCAACAGGGGCGGGCGATAGCTTCGCGGGGGGGTTGATGGGGTATTTGGCATCGCAGCCACAAATCACCTTCGAACATCTCAAACAAGGGATCCTTTGCGGTTCGGCCTTGGCCTCCTACACGGTCGAAGCTTTTGGGACCAGCAGCCTCGAAGCCGTCACCGACGAAGTCCTCCAAGACCGCCTTCGTGTTTTTGATCGCCTGACCCGGATTAACCTCTCCTAATTGGAATATTTAAAGAGACGGAGACCTTTACATCAAACCCTGGCCCACCAAGGCTTCGGCGATTTGGACGGCGTTGGTGGCCGCACCTTTGCGCAGGTTATCGGCCACCACCCACATGTTCAGGCAATTATCACGGGTGAAATCCCGTCGGACTCTGCCTACAAACACTTCATCCCGGTCTTGGCAATGAAGGGGCATAGGATACTGATTCCGGGAGGGATCATCCTCCAATAGAACCCCCGGGGTTTGTTGTAACAATTCCCGAACTCGCTCCATCGCAAAGTCTTTTTCGAACTCCACATTAACCGCTTCGCTGTGACCCCCCATCACGGGAACCCGAACCGTGGTTGCGCAGAGGTTGATTCCCTCATCGCCCATGATTTTGCGGGTTTCGTGGGTCATTTTCATTTCTTCTTTGGTGTACCCGTTATCCAAAAAAACATCAATATGCGGCAGGCAATTAAGATCAATGCGGTGGGGGTACGCCATAGGACCGTCGATACCGCCCCTTTCGTTCATTAACTGGCTAACCGCCTTGACCCCGGTACCAGTAACACTTTGGTAGGTGCTGACCACGATCCGCCGAATTCGGAATTCCCGGTGCAGGAGGTTGAGGGCCACGACCAATTGAATGGTTGAGCAATTGGGATTGGCCACGATCAACGAGGGAGATTGCAAAGCGTGAGCATTCACTTCGGGCACCACCAAGGGCACCGATGGGTCCATGCGCCAGGCCGAAGAGTTATCAATCACCCGAATTCCGGCTTGGGCAAAACGAGGCGCCCATTCCAAGGAGACCGAACCGCCCGCGGAGAACAAAGCCAGATCTGCTCCCATTTGGATGGCGGTATCGGGGGAAACAATGGCCCAACCCTGGTCTTTCCAACGTAGGGTTTTGCCGACCGAAGCCGGGGAGGCCACGGGAATCAAGGCATCCACCGGAAATTGACGCTCTTCGAGAACGCGTAACATGGTGGAACCCACCAGGCCCGATGCGCCGACAACGACCACACGGTAGGATTGCGGTTTGTTCATGGGGTTGAGATGTTGGTATTGCGTACACAAAAATGCTAAAACAATCGCTCCAAAAGTCACAACGGAATAAGCTTTTTTGGGGTCATGAAGGTTAGCCTCCGATTACCCAGTAAACCCCTGATTCCCATGACTTGTACGGCCATGTTTCTAATCGTCTTCCTGGCAGGGAGCAAGTTAACGCAGGGGCAATTTTATGAGGACTTTACGGACAGCAATTTTACAGCCAACCCCAGCTGGCTGGGTGAAACCAGTAAATTCGTCATCAACAGCCAACGCGAACTCCAATTGAATGCGCCAGCGGCCAGCGGTTCAGCCTTGCTCCGTACCCCCTCCTTTGCGGTGCATCAAGGCTGTTGGGAATTTCACGGCAGGATGGACTTCAACCCTTCTTCGGTGAATCTGCTTGATCTCTACTTGATGGCCACCGATACCGCACCCCACCAAAGTGGCTTGGGATATGGGATTCGTCTGGGCGGCACTAATGATAACATTGAATTTATTCGCTGCGTTAACGGAACCACTACCCGTTTGGCATCCTGGGCGAACGGTTGGTTGAACAAAGAGAATAATCCTTTTGGAATCAAAATCGAACGCTATACGGGAGGCCTGTGGTATTGTTACGCGGATACGTCCAATTCCGGATCCGGTTCCGCCTCCTGGATATGGCTGGGATCCGTGACCGACAATACCATTACTCGATCAAGCCATGTGGTCTTGAGGCCGGTGTACACCTCCACACGATCCAAATTGTTTTCTTTCCGGAAAATAACCGTTGGTGGCACCCTGATGCCGGATTCTGTTCCTCCCAAGGTGACTAGCTTTCAGTTTGTTACGGAAAATACCCTGCACGTGATGTTCAGCGAACCCTTGGACACCCCTCATGCGGCCGCGTCCATGGTCCTTCAACACCCCAGCGGCTTGAGCTGCAGTGGGTATCGTTGGAGAAACGACTCCGTTCTTGAAATCCAATATGCCGGCGCTGTTCCCAAGGAATTAAAATTGCCCCTAAGGCTTAGTGGATTGCAGGACCGCTCCGGTCTTGCTATGGACACCGTTCTGGATCTCCTGCTCAACGATTACCGAGCGGGGAGGTTGCGCATCAGCGAATTCATGAGCGATCCGGATCCGCCCATGAGAGCCTTTCCGGACGGTCTCCCCCTCAGCGAATTTGTAGAAATCTACAATCCAGATTCTCTGCCAATAAGCATCCTGGGTTGCAGCCTAGGGGACGCTACCACCATTAGCCCGCTACCTCCTTGCACTTTACCGCCCCAGGCCTATGCGGTATTGGTGCCTTCGGACCTCAAGGAACTCTGGGAGCAATGGTCCGATTGGCAGGTTCCTTGGGTGCAGCGGCATTTCATCGGGGTGCAGCCCTGGCCATCC
>VGFN01000112.1 GCA_016868875.1 Bacteroidota bacterium | reverse complement strand
GGAAATGTATTGATAAATTGGGATGGTCAAAATATTCGTAAAGGCTCAAGTTCTTACGGTGATGTTCTTTATAATTGGGACGGAAAGTTTTTTAGACAAGGACACAGTTCCTATGGGAACATTCTCTACAATTGGGATGGACAAAATATTCGCAGGGGATCAAGCTCATATGGTGATATATTGTATAATTACGATGGTAAAAATGTTCGGGTAGGGGCTAGTTCTTACGGAGATATTCTGTACAACACGGATGGAAAATTCCCTTTAGCTATTTTGGTCTACATTATTGAATAACGCATTACTTTTCTGGCATTGAAGTACCTTGTTGAAAATATATTTGGAATATTTATATTTTTGATTTTTTGGATTGCCTTGAATGGTTGTGAGTATAACCGTAATTCAAAATCTGATGGTCAAAATACTAATCAAAAGGATTCTATCCTTGGTTTTGAGCATTTAAAGCTACGTATAGACTCACTCGAAAGGCGTTTGGCATTGGATTCATTATCGCAGGAAAATAACGATTCACTATTAGATACATTAGGAACTGTTTGTGTAGAACTAGCTAACCGTTACCAAAATACGCCGTATGCACCTGTCGCTTTGTGGAAAGCCGCCAGAGCATTTCGGGCTGCAGGTTCCTTTCCTCAGGCTATTGAATGTTCTAAGGCGTTGACGGACGCTTATCCGCAACACGATCTTGCCCCATCGGCATTATTTTATAATGCATTGATTTTTAATGAAGATTTAGAGAATATTGCTTCCGCGGAATTTTATTTGAATCGTTTATTGGATGAATATCCTACCGATAGTTTAGTTCCCCAAGCCAAAGCCATGAAAGGCCTTTTAGGGCTTAACGATCAAGAATTGCTACGGAAGATTGGTAAAGGAAAATAGTTAGCTTTTTAGTATGGTAGGCAGAGTTTGTCTTTGGTTTTCAAAGTTCAGATTTTATAACGTCTTGCCGATGCGATGCATCAAATCGTTTGGGGTTAAGGGCTCAGAGAATTGCCCATTGTTCGCCAACACAATTTGCCCACTTTCTTCGGAGACCAGCACCACCAAGGCGTCTGTTTGTTCACTCATTCCAAGGGCGGCCTTGTGCCTCATCCCATGAACCGCGGAAGGGCTGGCATGATGTTCATCCAGGGGTAGCACACAAGAGGCGGCTTGAATACGGCCTTTGGCGAGGATGACGGCGCCATCGTGCAAGGGCGATTCTTTGCGGAATATAGCCTCCAATAAGTCGGAGCTCACCAAGGCATCAACAGGCATTCCGCTTGCCGCAAAAAGCTTCAATTCCGAGGTCCTGGCGATCACAATTAGTGCCCCTGTTTTTGTTTCGGAAAGCCTTGCGCAGGCTTCGGACACCGCTCGAATCCAGCCCTGTTCCTGTTCTTCGTTGTAGGCTTCGCTATCCATCAGTTTACCTAATTTGGAAGGTTCTGCATTTCTCCCAATCATCAAAAGGAATTTCCGTATTTCGGGCTGAAAAACAATGATCAAAGCAAGCACGCCCAATCCTACAAACTGCCCCAAAAGCGCGGAGAAAAGAGGGAGTTTCAGCCATTGGGCCAATTGAAAAAGTAAGTTGAAGGCGATAACTCCTACCAAAAGGTAAACGACCAAACTGCCTCTAATCAAGCGCCAAGCAATGGCCAAAAGAATGGCAACCAAGGCCCAGTCCAAGAGGTTATGCCAATTCAACAAGGAATGTTGAGCGAATTCCATGAGCTTATGAAAGGAATGATGGATAAAGGGAGGGCATTTGTTGGCAAAGCTGAACGCATTGTACAGCTTCTGCAACATCATGGACTCTGAGGATTTTGGCCCCTTGAAGGAGTGCGACAGTATTCATTACCGTGGTGCCGTTAAGAGCCTGTTCAGCGCCGACTTTCAAGGTTTGATACACCATGGATTTGCGTGAAATCCCCGCCATGACCGGAAAGCCAAAACGCGTCAAATGCCGTAAGTTGGCCAAAATCTCAAAATTTTGTTCGCGGGTTTTGGCAAAACCAAAACAGGGGTCCAGAACAATATCCTTGGCCCCTTCATTTTGAAGTTGAATGGCCTTGGAAAGCAGCGTCTCGAAAACTTCAGCACTCACATCATGGTATTCGGTGAGGGATTGCATGGTCTCTGGGGTTCCACGCAAATGACCAAGAATATAGGGAACTTGAAGCTCCAAAACCGTGGAATGCATGGCAGGGTCCAGGGTACCTCCGGCAATATCGTTGATCATGCAAGCGCCGGTCTGGATTCCAATTTGGGCTACAGCCGCACGGAAGGTATCCACGGAGATGAACGCTTCGGGAAAATGCTTCAAAATCCCTTCAACCCCGGCTTGTATCCGATCGGACTCCAGAGATACCTCCACAGGATTGGCCCCCGGCCTGGTCGAACAAGCCCCCAAATCCAAAAGGTCTGCCCCCGCCTCCAACATGGCTCCCGCTCGGTCCAGCAAGGAGGCTTCGTCGTGTTGGACACGACTGCCCGCATAGAAGGAATCCTCGGTCAAATTGAGAATACCCATTATACGAGGTGGATCCAGTGGGAGCAAGTTGCCTTTGCAAACCAACGAAAGGGATGAGTCCGCTATCATGATGTAAATTTACCCCTAATCCACCATGAAGACCCTCTTGGAATTTGACGCCGTGTTGGCCGAATGCAGAGCTTTGTTTGAAGCGAAAACCCGCGATTACGGGACTTCATGGAGGATTTTTCGCTTGCCCTCTTTGACCGATCAGCTGTACATCAAGGCCTGCAGGATTCGCAATATCGAATCAAGTGGAACCCACAAGGTGGAAGAAGGCGTGAGGCCTGAATTCATCGGCCTCATTAATTACAGCATAATAGCCTTGATTCAGTTAGAAATGGGGGTTCCTGCCGGTGCTGCTTTGGAAAACCCTGTGAATATGCCTCTGCACCTGGCCTTGGAGCAGTTTGATTTGCATGCAGCTGCTAACCGCGCGTTGTTGGCCAATAAGAATCACGATTACGGCGAAGCTTGGCGAGAAATGCGACCCTCGTCGTTGACCGATATGATTCTGGTCAAATTAATGAGGATTAAACAGATAGAGGACAATAATGGACAGGCAATGGTGAGCGAGGGTGTCGAAGGCGGTTACAGGGATATTATTAATTATGCTGTATTTGCCCTGATTCGACACGATGAGCCCATCATTAACGTTTAATTTTATTCAGTGAAAACGATAATACACCTCATTAGGTTCCTAACCGGAGCCTTGTTTATTTTCTCGGGTCTCATCAAGGCCAACGATCCTCTGGGCTTTGGGTACAAGTTGGAGGAGTATTTCGTTGTTTTTGGAACGGAATTTATGGCTCCGCTGGCTACTGGGATGGCGATAGCGATTTGTGTCCTGGAGGTTGTGTTGGGGGTAGCCTTGTGGATGGGCTGGAAGGCCAAGGCCGTGTTGGGGTGGCTTTTGGCCATGATTCTGTTCTTCACTTTTTTGACTTTTTATTCGGCATGGTTCAATAAAGTGACCGACTGCGGGTGTTTTGGCGATTTTCTCCATTTGACCCCATGGCAGAGCTTCTCCAAGGATGTCGTCTTGCTGGTGATGATCGTGTTAT
>VGFN01000111.1 GCA_016868875.1 Bacteroidota bacterium | reverse complement strand
TCGCCGAACAATTAACCCCGTTAATCGGCCTGGACGCTACCCTCAAGAACAACCTCACCTTGAGGCTGGAGTACAAAACCTCTCGAAACCTAACCCTCACCCTGGTAAACAACCGTCTGAACGAGAATACTACCCGAGAGCTCACCATCGGGGGGGGGTATCGTTGGAACAACCCGCGTTTGCCTTTCCTAATCAACGGTGAACTCCGCGAGCTCAAGAACGACCTCAACTTACGCTTTGATCTGAATATTCGAGATAATTTCATGCTAATGAGGGACTTGGACGGGGTTGAACCTCAACCCTCCGGGGGTGGTCGAACGGTTTCGGTCAAACCGAGCGCTGATTATGTCCTGAACGACATGATTAATGTTCGATTCTTTGTGGATTACCAATTGTCCACGCCCTATATTTCCACCTCCTTTCCCAATTCCCAAACCAGCGGAGGTATAAGTATCCGTTTCACCTTGGCTAATTGAGATATTGGGTGGCATCGCTGCATTTTTTATCATTTTTTGGCAATTATTTCATATAAAATTCTAAACTTTAACCCAAAATGAATTTTCCCTCTGATCTCCGTTACACCGCTGAACACGAATGGGTTGCCTTGAATGGCAATATCGCCACCGTGGGGATCACCGATTTTGCCCAAGGTGAATTGGGAGATATCGTCTTTATCGAACTGGATTGCCACGGCAAAAGCCTTGAGAGCCAAGAGGTATTTGGCACAGTTGAGGCCGTCAAGACCGTTTCTGACTTGTATATGCCCCTCAGCGGGGAAATTATTGGGGTTAATCCGCTTCTTCAAACCCAACCAGAACTTGTCAACCGCGACGCATACGGTGATGGCTGGATGATTCGCATTCAAATCTCCAATCCCGACCAATGGGAGCAATTAATGGATAGCTCCACCTACCAAGCCCATACTGGGCATTAACCCCCCATTTATGCGTTCAAGAGGTGCCACCACGGGATTTTATTTTGTGCCGCCTCTCATTTGGACCGTAATTATGATGGGGCTGATGCTGGGTTCCGGCTCCGGCTTCCCGGGGTCTCAAATTACCGGCTCCGATTTGGTGGTGCATTTCGGGATCTTTGGGATTTGGGCCTTTTTAATTGGCCAATTTTTCTACAAGCAAGCACAATGGCCTGTTTTGAAATTCCATCGCGGTTTCTTTGTTTTGGCTTTGGGCGTCTTGCTGGCAGCGGGCACCGAGGCATTACAGGGTTTTCTCCTTTGGAGCCGCTCTGCTGACCTGGACGACTATGTCGCCGATGTCCTCGGTTTGGTGGTGGGTCTCTTGATCTTTGAGCGTTTGGCGCTTTCGGCTAAAGGCAATCGGCGTTAATTCTATCATCAAAACAATATGACCATCTAAAGGAACCCATCGTTTTGATGATTGCCCGTTCGGATTAACGCATTCTTGATACGAAACCCGAACATTTTTGTTGGAAAATTCCGTTATTTGTGGAAAGCTATGGAACTCAAGAAAAACCCTAAAGCAGACCTGAACCTCCAGCGTACGCTTTTCTTCCAAATCGGCCTTTGCGTTGCCTTGGCCGGCACCCTTATTACCTTCAATTGGAGAGAAGGTGACGGAGAAGCGGCCAGCTTGGGCACCCTCAAAATGGAGGACCTCACCGAGATGGAAATTCCCCAAACCGAGCAAAAGGTCACTCCTCCGCCTCCGCCTCCGCCTCCAACCCTCGAAATTGTTGCAGACGAAGAGGTCATCGAAGAGGATGAAATTGCCTCTACCGAGGTAACCCAAGAAACGCGCATTGAAGTGCCCGTGGTCGAGATGGAAGAAGAGGTCGCTTCAGAGCCCGAAATTTTCACTGTGGTCGAGGAAATGCCCTCCTTTCCGGGCGGTGATCAGGAATTGCTTAAGTTCATGGCAGAGAACACCAAATACCCACCGCTGGCCCGTGAAAACGGATTGCAAGGAATTGTTGTGGTGACTTTTGTGGTTAACGAAAGGGGCAAAATAGATAAAGTACAGGTTCTGCGCGGTATTGGTGGGGGCTGTGATGAAGAGGCCATTCGGGTTGTGAAAGCCATGCCCCAATGGAAATCCGGCAAACAAAGAGGAATGCCCGTTCGTGTTCAATACAATCTTCCATTCCGCTTTACCCTTCGATAAGAAAACCCTTCAATAAGAAAGCCCTTTGTGCGTATTATGCACAAAGGGCTTTTTCTTGATTGGTAGTACAATGATTTATTGGCCCGATTCGTAGCGAGCGGAAACTAATTCCCAGTTCAACACATTCCAAAAGGCCGTTACATAATCGGCTCTGCGATTTTGATATTTCAAGTAATAGGAATGCTCCCAAACGTCCAAACCTAACAACGGATAACCTCCACAATTGGCCTTCTCTGTGTCCATCAAGGGGTTGTCTTGATTCGCGGTGGAACAAATCTTCAAACCGTTCTCTGTGCGGCACAACCAGGCCCAACCGCTTCCAAATCTGCTCATTGCGGCCTTGGCGAATTGTTCTTTGAATCCGCCCATATTCCCGAAGGCTTCGGTGATAGCGGCCTCCAAATTTGCGGAGGGTTTGGTTCCGGCCTGAGGTGTGAGCAATGTCCAGAACAAGGAATGATTAAAATGACCTCCTCCATTGTTACGAACAGCCGCAGGCAGGGTTGAAACAATCGCCATCAATTCTTCCAAGGATTTGCCCTCGTTGGGCGTTCCGAGGAGAGCGGCATTCAAATTGTTCACATAGGCGGCATGATGTTTGGAATGATGAATTTCCATAGTCATCGCGTCAAAGTGAGGCTCCAATGCGTTGTGAGCATAGGGCAAAGCGGGCAATTCAAAAGGCATAGGTTTGGGTTTAAGGGGTTCTAAACTATAGGCCAACCCCATGGGGTTCGCGGAATCTGAATCGGCGGGCTGGGCAAAACTACGGAACGAAAAACCCAAGGCCATCAATCCGGCGGTATAGCTTCCTGCTGCTTTTAGCCACTTTCTTCGATTCATGAACAAAATTACATTTCAATCGGATAAGCGCTTGTGATCTCCGCTAAAATTCTCCACCAAATTTCTCTTTCAATTTAGGGCCCATCAATTTAGGTATACCTAAATTAACTTTGCGTCATGGGTTTAGCGCCTTGGACTCCAACGCTTAGGATGGTTAGGTTGCACTTGCTATGGGTTTTGGGCTTGGTCGTGATCGTGGGTTACGGTTCCAAGGCGAATAACCCGAAGCCAGGGAATAGCCTTGACCAAGTACAACAGATCCAGGGACAACGGATCCAAGTGGTGGCCACGACCGGTTTTCTGGCGGATATCGCGGCGAGAATTGCTGGCGGTACTGCCAATGTTCGCTCTTTGCTTCCACAGGGTTCCGACCCGCATCGCTACGAGGCTGTCCCGAACGATACCCGAATTTTGGCCCAAGCCGATCTCATCATTGAGAACGGCCTGCATCTGGAAGGTTGGCTTAATAAATTAATTGCCCGCACCTCCCAAAAGGCCCATCGAATCGTAGCCTCCGATGGAATCGTTCCCATTCAAGACCCCGAACATGCCGACTCCTACGATCCTCATGCTTGGATGGATCCGGTTCTGGGCCGACAATACGCCAAGAATATTTACGAGGCCCTTCGTAGCCTATGTCC
>VGFN01000110.1 GCA_016868875.1 Bacteroidota bacterium | reverse complement strand
CGGTTATCCCCGGGATTCCAGCCCAAGAGTGCCAAAAAATTAACATAAGCCTCCGGGAAATAGCCAGCCTCCCGGTAACCGGGGGTTTTCTCCCCCGTTTCGGGATTGGTCCACTCGGTGGCATAAAAGGGCAATCCCAAACGATCGCCGTCCCTCTTGGATAATTTGCCGTCACCGTCAGGCTTCAATAACAACGGAAGATGAGCAAATTCCGGCATCGTGTCCAACCAACCAAAGGCCTCGTATAACAAAACATGCAACGGGGTGCTGGGCAACCACTCTTCGCCCCGTATAACATGGGTTATCTGCATCAAACGATCATCCACAACGTTCGCCAAATGGTAGGTTGGCATGCCGTCACTTTTGAACAAAACCTTGTCATCCAATTGCGCGGTCTGCACCACCACCAAACCGCGAATTCGATCCTGCACCCGGACCTCGCGACCCCGGGGCATTTTGAAACGAATGACGTACGGTTCGCCAGCCTCCAGACGACGGACCACCTCATCCGAGGGCAGGCTCAACGAATTTTTCATGCGCACCCTGCTGATGGCGTTGTATTGCGGTGAGGCAACCCCGGAAGCCTTGAATTGCTCCCGCATCGTCTCCAACTCTTCTTCGGTATCAAAAGCGTAGTAGGCATGACCCGATTCCACCAATTGCATGGCGTACTGACGGTACATGGCCTTGCGTTCGCTTTGACGGTATGGACCGTAGGGACCACCCTTGTGTACACCTTCGTCAAATTCAATCCCGCACCAGCTCAACGATTCGATAATAAATTCTTCGGCACCGGGCACAAAACGGGTTTGGTCGGTGTCTTCGATCCGTAACACCATCTGCCCGCCCATTTTGCGGACCAGGAGATAATTGAACAAAGCGGTTCGAACCCCTCCGGGATGGAGAGGACCGGTGGGACTGGGAGCAAAGCGAACGCGCATAGGTTTAGCAAAAATTTAAAGGACAAACTTACTAGGCGTTCACCATGCGAGGCGGGTCTGTAGCGACTTTTGTGGCCACATGAGCTTACCGAAAACCCCACACCCCAACCATTCCGAGGTAGCCGCTGGGCCATTGGCCTTTTTGATCTTGGGCATCTTGTCCCTGCTCTGGGGGTCTTCGTTCATTTTGATGAAGCGAATTCTGCCGGTTTTCCCCCCTTTGGAATTGGCCACCCTGCGCATTGGCATGGCCGGTTTGGCCATGATCCCCCTTTGGCTCTGGCACATGAAGCGAGAGCATTGGCGGTTACTGCCATGGTTTGCGGTGGTTGGTTTGGTGGGGAACGGCATTCCTGCCCTGCTATTTGCAACAGCACAAACAGGGATCGACAGCGGAGCCGCTGGGGTACTCAATGCCCTTACCCCGATGTTCACGCTGGTGGTGGGTTGGGCTTTTTTTGGAAAAAATACCCAAAAGAGCCAGGTGTTGGGTTTGCTCTTGGGCCTTGTGGGGGCTGTCCTGCTCATTCTCTCCCAGCATCGAATTCAAAGCGCCTCGAATCCCAACCTGGCATTGCTCCTTGTTTTGGCGACTTTTTTTTACGGCATATCCGTGAACACCGTTGGACATCGGCTCAAGGGGATAACCCCTTGGCTCACCGCTTCCTTCCCTTTGGTCATCGCCTCCATTCCCGCGCTTTTGGCTCTGTGGTGGTGGGGTGATCCGGTCACGCCGATGCAACAAGAGGGGGCATGGAATGCCCTCTACCTGTTATCTTTCCTCTCCCTGGTGAATTCGGCGTTCAGTTTGGTGGCTTTCAATTACTTGATTCAGTTGGCAGGTCCGCTCTTTGCCTCCACCACCACCTACATGATGCCGGTGGTCGCCTTGCTATGGGCTTATTGGGACGGAGAAACCTTGAATGCCTATCACCTGACCGGCTTGCTTGCCATCGTTGGGGGAATCACCTTGGTCAATAAGCAACGCTAGAACAGACTCAATCTCTAATTCTATACCTAAATTCGTGGAGACAAAAAAATTAATTCCTTACCTTATGAACTTATTCAAGACTTTCCATCGCCTGCTGGCTACAGCCCTCCTTATTTGCTCCATTTCGGCCATGTCTTCGGTGGCCATGGGCCAAGTCATCCTTTTTGTATCGCAGCCATCGTCGATTGCTGGCCCTTACACTTACGGTCCCGGAGACGCGGCCCAAGGTTGGGGCTACAGCTACGATACAATCCAAGTACAGGCCCCGTTGGTGCGTGGTTTTTCGTCCAATGCAGGCGGAGATTCCTTGGCATGCGACACCACGCTGATCAATGCGTCGGCGGTTGCAGGTAAAATCTGCGTCCTTTACCGAGGCTCTTGTGAGTTTGGAGTCAAGGCCTTGGCTGCCCAAAGGGCAGGTGCCGTAGGATGTATCATCATCAACCACAGTGCAGGCGTTCTGAACATGGGCGCTGGAGGTGCGGGGGCCAATGTTCGTATCCCGGTCATGTTGGTTTCCAATTCGGACGGTGCGCTCATTCGCCAAAGGATGAACGATGGAGACACTGTCGTGGTGTTCATGGGGGATAAGACAGGATTTTTCTTGAACGACGTAGGGATTGGTAACGGCTCGGTGATTCGCCCAACCGAATTCAGCATCCCCAGCAGCCAGGCCTTGAATGCAGGTGAATATATTTTCAAGCTTGGGGCGGCGGTCAAGAATTATGGCCAAAACGCGCAAAGCAATGTTGGGCTCAACGTGAAAATTGATTTCACCAATCCTGCAGGATTGACCAACACCGTTTACAACCAAAATGCTTCCATTGCGGCCTTACCCAGCGATTCGACGGACACTCTGCGCACTACGGATTTTGACCCTTCGGCTTACGGCACAGGGCTTTATAACATTGCGTACACGATTTCCATGCCCTCCGGAACGACAGACCAATTTCCTGCGGACAATATTGTCAATCAAGGATTTGTGATTAATTCGAACATCATCTCCAAAGTTCGCTTGGACTCCCTTCGCAACATGGTGTATTCGGGCGGTGTCCGACCATCGGCGGCCACTTCTGGTTCCTACGATTTCGGGATTTGGTATTATGCCAACAAGGGATCGCGCCTCAAGGTAGATTCCATTCGTTTCTCCTTTGTGACCAATCCCGGGTCCAATCTCTTCGGAGAATCCATCATCGGTAAGGTGAGCGAATGGCAGGATTTGAATTCAGACGGCCTGATTGATGCCGGTGAAATTGTGGACCTTGGTGACGGAATCTACACCTACATGGATACGTTGGGCAGCAATTCACAGCGCTCGGTCCTGATTACCGACATCATCAACAATACCCCGGGGGTGGTCTTGCGTGACTCCACGGTGTACTTGTTCTCCGCCTATTATTCCGGAGCTCAAACCACCGTTTTCACGAACGTGGATCCGAATGTGGACTATACCTTGACCAGCGATATTTACCAGCAGTACATCAGCCCGGTTTACAGCGGCACATGGAACCCCAATGGTTTCGGGGCGAACAGTGTTGCAGCCGTTTCGGCAGTGACCAGCAACCCTTCCTCTTCGGTGCGTTCTCTCGAACAAAACACCTTGGAATTAAGGGCCTTCCCCAATCCGGTTTCAGACCGCCTGAATGTTTTGGTCAGGGCTGCCTACCGTGTTGGCAACGTGCGTTACAGCATTGTGGATCTGTCCGGCCGTTTGATAACGCAGGGCCACGAAGTTTTGGACGGTA
>VGFN01000109.1 GCA_016868875.1 Bacteroidota bacterium | reverse complement strand
TGGTTGGGGACTTGGTTTAACCTTGGCCCGTCGGATTGTGGAGCTCAATCACCACGGGAGCATTCGGGTTTGGCATTCCGAAACCAACAAAGGGACCACCTTCCGTATTCGTTTGCCCATGGAAGGGATTCATAAGCGCAAGACCTGGCTTGGTAAATTTTTTGATGTACAGCCATGATGACCAACTTCAGCCATCGTAGTAACATCGTATGCTTCGTGCTTTGGATCACCGCATCCATGACCGCCTATAGCTTGCCTGCCTCTTCGATGGAGCCTGGAGTAACGAGCGATATCCTCCCCATGCCGAATAAACCAAGGCTCCTCCAGTACCCGCCCTGGAAAAGGCCCTTGTGGCAAGTACACACCGTTTATGGACTCTACAGCGCCGGCGGGGATTTGGGAAATCGGTTTGGGCCTTCTTCCATGGTGGGTCTCGAATTGCAACGGCAGGCGCCTCGTGATGGTTGGATTTGGAGCCTGCGGGGAGGGCATCTCTTTGGAGCACAAGTCAAGGAAACTTCCCTCTTTGGGGCCATCGCTACTTCAAGCGGGGATATTATCACCGCCAACGGGGTCTTTGAGGATTACCGTTTGCGGCAGTTCGGTTGGTTTGTGGAAGGGAGATTAGGCAAAATTGTATTCCCCATGGGCCCGCATGGCTCCGGAATCCGCCTGGACCTGGGCATAGGAATGTTGCAACATAAAATTTGGATCGAAACACCGAACAACAATTCTCCGCAATTGAGCAGCGAATTCAAGCGAGGATACGACAGGCTTTGCGATGGCTTGAGTCTAAGTCAAAGTTTGACCTATCATTATTTGTCTTCGAATCGTCTGATCAATTTCCAGGTTGGATTCGATTTGATCCAGGCGTTTACGCGGGAGCGTCGCAGCGTGCGGTACGATACCGGATTACCGGCCCACAGTGCGCGTCGCGACCTCCTGGATGGGCTCAAAATTTCTTGGATCTTGCCTATCTACGAAAGAAGCGAGAAAGCTGACCTTTATTTCGATTAATGTTGGGACCCCTTGCACGCTACGAAGGTGCCTATACGTTAGCGATGCGCCTCTATTCCACGCTGATAGGACTGGTCGCAGCCTTGGGACACCGGCGAGCAGCCGCCTTGGTTCAGGGACGTCAGCATACCGAACAATACCTTCGACAAGCAGGCAACGCACAGGGTTATGTTTGGTTTCATGCCTCCTCGGCGGGAGAATTGGAACAAGCCTTGCCTTTGATGCAAGCATGGAGAGCACAGCGCCCCGAAGACCCCATCCTACTAAGCCTTTATTCCCCTTCGACATACCGGGTAGGATACTGCCCGCCCGAAGCAGATTTGTGCCTGATGATGTCGGCGGATTTGCCGGAGCAAGTCCATCAGTGGATAAACGTCCTGCAGCCTCGTTTGGCAATTTTCATCAAGTACGATTATTGGTACCATCATTTTCGCTGCCTGCACCAACATCGCATCCCGCTCTACATAGCCTGCGCCAAATTGCCCTCTCAATCCCTGTGGCTAAGGCCATTTGCAAGACCCCTTTGGTCGGCGATGGCATCTTCGGTATCTGAATTTTGGGTGCAGGACCAAAGTACCCTCGATTTGTTAACAGCAAGCGGCATCCCACAAGCCGTGGTCTGCGGGGATACTCGCTACGACAGGGTTTTGAAGGTTGTGGAGCTCCCCTTGGATGATCGCATCCTGCATGCTTTTGGTCAAACCAGCCCTAGTCCTGTCATGATTGGGGGTTCCACGTGGCCCGAAGATCATCGCTGGCTACTTAACGGCTTGGTGGAGCAGCACCACCAAATCTCACCCAAGTTTCTGCAAGGTCGTTGGAAACTCATGCTGGTACCGCATGAAATAAACCCACAGCAAATTCAGGCTTTGAATCGCCTACTTCAAGAAATCTCTGCCTCAATGTCCACCCCATTGCGCTGGCAATTTTATTCGCAAATCAATCCACACAGCACCAGCCTCCAAGTTGATTTGGAATCGTTGGATGTTCTCATCGTGGATCAGAAAGGTCTGCTGTCCAGGCTCTACCGTTATGGGCAAGCCGCTTGGATCGGCGGTGGATTCGGTGCAGGTATACACAATGTTTTGGAGGCTGCAGTTTACGGATTGCCCGTTGGTTTTGGTCCACAGTACCATGGATTTGCAGAGGCCGAGGCTTTGTTGGAACAAGGCTTCGCGACAGCATACACCACCAGAAATCGATTCCGCAATTATTTTGGTCAAAATCTTGACTCAACCGCCTTCGATTTTTACCAAAAAGCTGGCGGAACCACCCCTGACCTTCAAGCACAAATCAGAGCATTCTGCCAATCGCAGGCAGGTGCAACCAAGCGTTGTTTGGAAAGAATCAACCTTTACGGCTGAGGACTACCTCAACGAGCAGGGGAGCTAGCACCTGGGGTAGGACAAGCACCCCAAGTCGGCACCCCGTTACAGAATACCAAGGGCTGTCCGTTGGTCCCCGGTGGGATCATTAACCATTCGGTGCCATTCCAATACGCCATAGCCCCGGGAGCCCCTGATGCGGGAAGACCCGAAGAACCCGAATTGCCTGATGCGGTGCGAAGCCCGGAACCAGTTCCGGAAGCTACCGATCCAGCCGTAGCAGCATACAGGGCAAAGGGCACCGAGAGCAATTGCTGCCCACCGAGGAACTGATAATTGGTGGACCCGTTTAGGTCAACCTCGGTACGTATAAAATAAGGACCATCGGACCAATCCAAGCCCAACATGGTTCCAGTGGCCACCAAGCCTGCACCAAACTCAAAGGACACCAAACCGTTCGCATTGGTAGTCAAAGCATGCGTTTCGCTATACACGGTAACGCCGCCGATGCTATCACGGGTCAAGGCCGTCCTTACCCCAACCGCCTGATTGCGAACCAATTCCCCGGCAGAATTTCTCACCACGGCCTGATATGAAATCCTATCCGATACCCCGTATCGAACCCGGAGACTGCATACCCCGGAGACCACGGGATTCGAACATCCGATGATCACCGCCCTAAAATAAGCATTGTTATAGGACTGATCGGCCGAGGCAATTGCAAGGGACGCTGAATTTGCCCCACTCACACCAGCACCGTTGGATAGGTTGGTCCAAACGGCACCAATCAGCCGTTGCCATTGATAAGCCTGCGCGTTGGTTGCGGATACCGATATCGTGACCGGGGCATTGCGAGGTACGGTCAAATTGGAAACCGGAGAAGCCGTAATGGTTGCCGCCGATTGCAAGGTCACCGAACCGCCCACAAATTGGGTATTGGTAATAATATCCGCATTGGCATCCGCATACTCGCAATTGCCTGGAGTTACCAAATCCCAACCTACCGATGTGGAAGTCGAGGCCAAAATATTGGTGGCAATAACCTTGAATTTCATTTTGAACAAAAGCCCAGAGAGGTTGGTGGGGTTCAGGTCAAACCAAGCCACGCGGAATTGCCTCCCCAATCCCGGAAAGACTCCGCAATTGTATAGAAAATTGTTGGAAAAACCTGGATGCAGATCGGAAATCAAATTCAGGCATTGCAATTTGGTGGAGTCGTAGGTGACCGATAAGGAAACCGCACCCACATTGTTGACCATATCCACCGAAACCGGTATGGACACCGTATCTCCAGGACAGCCGCTCACGGTACCAATGGTGGTGACGACAGGCACCACCACCCG
>VGFN01000108.1 GCA_016868875.1 Bacteroidota bacterium | reverse complement strand
TGGCTTGGGCGTCGTCGGCCTCAAAACCAAGGAGTTCGAACAATCGGGCCTGCAGGCTTTTGTCGTGTATACGAATGGAGCCTCCGCCAATTTCTGTGCCGTTCAACACCATATCGTAGGCATTGGCTCGCACCTTGCCCGGCTCGTTTTGCATCAAGCCCATGTCTTCGGGCAATGGCGATGTAAAGGGATGGTGCATCGCGACCCATCGCCCACTTTCGTCGTCCCAATCCAACAAAGGAAAATCCACCACCCACAAGGCTTTGTACATATCAGGCGATCGCAGTCCGAGTCGCTGCCCGATTTCAAGGCGTAGTTCTGCAGCGGCTTTGCGCGTCAATACCTCGGGGCCTGCCAAGACCAACATCAAATCCCCGAAACCCAGGCCCGCCCTTGTCATCCAATCCTTCAAATACGCTGCTCCATAAAATTTGTCCACCGACGAACGGTACGCCCCGTCGGCGCTTTCGCAGCGCACCCATACCATGCCTTTCATACCCATTTGTGGCCTTTTGGCCCAGTCGGTTAAGGCATCCAATTCTTTGCGGGTCCATGAGGCGCCCCCGGGCACCGGAACGGCAATCACCGCTTCAGCCTCCTCAAAAACGCCAAACCCTACCCCCTCTACCCCCAAACCAGCCCCGGGAACCGCCCCATAGGCCTGACCCCCTTTGAGGGTCAACAGGGGAGCGGTCCAACGCAAATCCGGTTTGTCGTTGCCGTAGAGCAGCATCGCGTCGGCATAGGTCATCACCGGAATTTCACCGATGTCCAAGCCTTTGACCTGCAAAAACAAATGGCGAAAAAGGCCTTCGAACATGGCCAAAATATCCGAACGCTCAACAAAAGACATTTCGCAGTCAATCTGGGTGAATTCGGGTTGACGATCGGCGCGTAAATCTTCGTCACGAAAACATTTGACGATCTGAAAATACCGATCCAGGCCCCCAACCATCAAGAGTTGTTTGAAAGTTTGGGGCGATTGGGGTAAAGCATAAAACTGTCCGGGGTGCATCCGCGATGGGACCACAAAATCACGGGCCCCTTCGGGGGTTGTTTTGATCAAAACGGGGGTTTCTACTTCAATAAACGACTGGCTATCAAGGTATTTACGCACCTCTTGGGCCATACGGTGACGCAATTCCAGCTTGGATCGCACCGGGTTTCGACGGATATCCAGATAACGAAACTGCATGCGCAAATCTTCACCGCCATCGGTTTGGTCCTCAATCAAAAAAGGAGGTAAAGCCGACTCGTTGAGAATCTCGAGGGAATGCACACGGATTTCAATTTCACCGGTGCGGAGGTTGGGGTTTTTGTTATGACGCTCCACCACCAGGCCGCTGGTACGCACCACAAATTCCCGACCCAAGGATCGCATGATCTCCAAAACGTCCTGCGCTGTCTGGCCTTCTTCGGCAACCAATTGGGTGAGCCCATAGCGGTCCCTCAAATCCACCCAGATCAAGCCCCCTTTGTCCCTGATCTTACTCACCCATCCGCAGAGGGTTACGTTATGGCCTGTATGGGCCAGGTTCAATTCATCGCAGCGGTGAGTTCGTAGCATAAATAAGGAGTATAGCCCACAAAAATAGAACTTTCGTCCTTACAGCGCTTCGCTGAGGGCAGGGCTCAAGCCTATCTTTGAAAATGCTCGGTCCCGAAAGCGACGAATATTACATGGAACAAGCCTTACGCTTGGCGCGGCAGGCCTATCGCATGGGCGAAATACCGGTGGGGGCAGTCATTGTCCACGGAGGCAAAATTATCGGGCGGGGTCATAACCGTTGTGAGCAACTCAACGACCCCACGGCTCATGCCGAAATGGAGGCGATCACCGCCGCCACCCACCAACTCAGCTCCAAATACCTCAACGAATGCACCCTCTATGTGACCCTTGAGCCCTGCGTGATGTGTGCTGGGGCTTTGTTTTGGAGCCAAATAGGGAGGGTTGTGGCCGGGGCCTCGGACCCCAAGCGAGGCTTTACTCTTCACGGTTCGCTCTTGCACCCCAAAACAGCCTGGTCCATGGGGCTTCTGCATGAGGAATGCGGCAGCCTGATGACGTCCTTCTTTCAGTCACTACGGCATGGGTGATCGTTGGTTTTACCTCCAAACCTTCTTCGAGGGCCTTTTGGTGGGCATCCCCTTTTGCTTAAGTCTTGGGCCCGTCATGTTTTCGGTCATTCAGAACAGCATTGAACACGGGCGTTTGGTCGGTTTTATGTTAGCGGTCGGGGTTGTTATCGCGGACATCCTTCTCTTGGGAATCACTTTTTCGGGAGTTGAAAATTTAGTGCCCGGGGGCCTCAATTACCGAATACCCGCCCAAATTATCGGGGGCTTACTTTTGATCGGAATGGGTCTTAACAATATTCTACGCAAATCGCGGGCTTCTTACCAAAGCGTCGGTCACCGCTCCCTTTGGCTGTATGTGGGCATGGGTTTTAGCATCAATTTCCTTAACCCGACCAATTGGATTTCGTGGTTAGCCATCATCGCTTACGCCTCCCAGGTTTTGGATTATAATTTCTACCAAAACATGAATTTTTTTGGGGGAATTGTGGTCAGTGTTTTGGCAACCGAAACCGCCATAGCTTTTGCGGCACACCGCATAAAAAAGTGGCTTACACCCCTCATAATGAGAAGAATACACCTTGGAACAGGGTTTGTTTTTGGGGGGTTTGGACTTTATCTTCTGTACCGCTGTTTTTCTTAATCCACCCATGCCTTACGATTTCCATCACGACCACGAATTTTACCTGGACTTCTTGGCACGCAATGCCCGCGATAGCATCATGCCTTTTTGTTTGGAAGGACTGCGGTTCATGGACCCATCGCGAATAGGCTGGGAGGGTTTGGAGGTTTTGGAATTGGGTTGTGGCGAAGGGGGGAATTTACTTCCCTTTGTGGAAGCGGGATGCCGTGGCACTGGTATTGACCTGAACCGAACCAAAATCGAATTTGGTCGTCAAAAAATGTCCACGTACGTCCAGACCGGCCAAATGGATCTGCGTGCTGAGGATATCTATAGCCCCAACATCGAAGAGGAGTTTACGGGGCGTTTTGATTTGATTGTCCTCAAGGATGTCATTGAGCACTTGCCGAACCAGCCAAGAGCCTTAAGGCAAATGCAAAAGTTCCTGAAGAACAATGGTTTACTCTTTATTGGTTGGCCCCCTTGGACCATGCCGTTTGGGGGTCACCAACAAATAGCCGAGGGCTGGGTCCAAAAATTTCCTTGGATTCATCTCCTCCCTCGATCCGTCTATGCGGGATTACTTCAAGCAACCCGCCAAAGCGAGGAAACGCGTCAGGAATTGTTGTCCATTTACGATTGTGGAATCGGCATTCAACGGATGCATCGCATGGCCAAAGATTGCTTGATGCCAGTCCATCGTGAAGTCCATTACTTGATCAACCCTATTTACGCCTACAAGTTTGGCCTGAAAACCCGCAAACAATTTGGGGTCGTCCGGGCGTTACCTTATGTTAGAGACTTTCTAACCACATCAGTTTATCTTTTGTTAAGAAAATAACCAACGGCCTTGGCGTATCGTTCAAGGCGCGTTTTAACGGGTCCATTTCCACCAGCCCCTTACGGCCAATCCCGCAAATACGCAGTATTGTAGCGCGGTGGGTGTCATTCCTTTGTGTAAGTAGAGGCCTACCGACATTAGATTGATAATCAACCACAAAGGCCAATTCCATCGGTA
>VGFN01000107.1 GCA_016868875.1 Bacteroidota bacterium | reverse complement strand
GAGGCGGTGCGCATCAGCGGGTTCTTTGTCCCCAAAGGTTCCAAGGTGGTGGATACCAAAGGCAAAATCAAAGAATGGGACAAATCCTACAATACCACGGCTGACCCCGTTGATGCGGAGATGCCGGTGGTGGTCTTGGTGGATGGTTCATCGGCATCGGCCTCGGAAATTGTATCCGGTGTTCTTCAGGATTATGATCGGGCGGTGGTGGTAGGTCAGAAGACCTTTGGCAAAGGGTTGGTGCAAACCGTTCGTCCCTTGACCTACAATTCCCAGCTCAAAGTGACCACCGCTAAATACTACATCCCGAGTGGTCGTTGCATACAGGCCATTGAATATAGCGACAAGGACCCTGAATCCAAGAATCAGCGGGTAGCCGATTCGCTACGCAAGGCTTTCAAAACGGCAGGAGGTCGCTTGGTTTACGATGCGGGGGGTGTTACCCCCGATTTGGCGATTGCTCCCGACACGGCCAGCAATATCCTGATTGCCTTGGTCAACAAAAGGCATGTCTTTGATTTTGCAACGTACTTGAGGGGTCAATGGGAATCTATTCCTGAACCTGAGGCTTTTGTGATTAACGACTCGCTGTACACGGCATTTGAACAATTCTTGCAAGGCAAGGATTACGAATACATCACTGAATCGGATAAATTGCTCAAGGATTTCAAGGACAAGGCGACCAAAGAGAAATATTTTGATGCAGTGGCCAAGGAATACGAGGCCTTGGTGGCACGAAAGCAAACGGATAAATCCAAAGATTTACGCAAACATCGCCGAGAAATATCGGAATACCTTAAGCAAGAAATTGTAGCCCGATATTACTTCCAAAAAGGTAGGTTAAGGGCCACTTTTGCGGGGGATCCCGAGGTCCAAAGAGCCTTGTCATTGCTTGCAGATCCTGCAGCGTATAAGCAGATTCTTCGGGTACCTTGATATGGAGGATTGGGCCTTGCTCATAGGGTTGGGTATGGTGGCTGGTTTGGTCGGCGGGTTGTTTGGGGTAGGGGGCGGGGTTATTTATGTGCCTGTGTTAGGATGGTGGTTGGATCGCCAAGGTTTTGCCGTGGAGCATCGGGTCTCGATGGTATTGGGTAATTCCCTCGCCATGACCTTGGTGACAGGCCTTGTGGGCGTATGGTTGTGGAAGCGTAAAGGAGTTTATGAGCCTCGTACATGGTTGAGCATGGGCATCCCTGCGGGTTTGGTTGCTGTAGGGTTGGCGTGGTTGCTTCGTCAGGGGGCTTTTTACGATGCGGCCCTTTTTCGCCTGGTCTTCAGCAGCATGCTGGCCATGATGTTGGCCCGCAATGCATGGGCCTGGTTCAAGTTCGGCGCAGTTACTCTAGAGGGCCAAGGCAAGGAGCCTTCCCCAGCTGGTTATGCTTTGCTTGGTTCGTTGGGGGGATTGTTCTCGGCCTTGACCGGTTTAGGGGGTGGGGCAGTCATGGTTCCTGCCCTCCAAAGTCTGGGGATGCGCAACCAAGCCCGCATCAATGCCCTGAGCATGGGGGGGATTTCGGTCATGGCATTGTCGTCCACCTTGTTCTATGCGATGACGGATCAAGGGGGACTGGCTCCTGCTTTTCTCTTGCCTACTGCCGCAGGTACCTTACTCGGACTTTGGCCGGGTATTGCCATGGCACGCCATTGGTCAGGCAGTCGTGTAGGTTCCAGGAATTTGCGTGGGGGTCTTTTGATTTTTTTGACGCTGGTCTTGCTTTGGATCAACCGGGATTGGATACTCCCGGGGCTTTGAACATTGTTTTGAGCAAGGTGTTCCAAGCATGATGATGAATTCAATACAATGGTATGAAATACAAGAATTGAATGTTATGAAAAACACAAAATCAAATAAAATGTTAAGGAAGAAGGCCCTAGGATTGTGGTGCGTCATGGCCTTCTTGCTGGTCCAAGGGTGGGGCATCAAGGCCCGTGCTCAGGGCATAGACGGAAACTTAGTTGATCGTTTGAAAATGCATGTGGGCTTCTTGGCCCATGACAGTTTGGAGGGAAGGCAAAGCGGATCTCCTGCGGAGCGAAAGGCCGCTGCTTACCTGATCAAGCACTTTGCCATGCACGGTTTGCAAGCGGCCGGGGACTCTGGGCGCTGGACCCAGTCCTTCCCAATATTGGTTCGTCAAGCTGCCGCTCCCGATGCGATGCTGAAGGTTGGAAGGAAAGTCCTGGAGCAGGGCAAGCACTTTGTGGTCTTGCCCGGTTCGGGCAGTGGTGAGGTCGTAGGCCATTCGGTGGATGCAGGCTACGGTATAGAATCCGATTCCCTTAACCATCACGACCTCAAGGATAGCCTGCTCATGAAGGATAAGGTTTGGTGGATGCGATGGAATGCCCCCGATGGAGCGAACCCGCACGGGCCTTACGGCGCATTATCGACCTTGGAGCGCAAAATCGCCTTGGCCGAAAAGCACGGCGCGAAAGCGTTGATCCTCTATCCGTCCAAGAGCGGGGAGCCTTGGCCGGATTCCGTGATGGACCGGCGTACCCGTTCTGGCAGAATCCCGGTACTCAGTCTGACCGAGGCAGGGGTTGAGGTTTTGCCCACCGGGTTTGCAGGGAGAAGCAGTTCCTCCATTCGTTTGGCCTGCCGAGTTGTTAAGGAATATGTTACGGCATCCAATGTGGCGGGTTTGATTGATAACGGAGCAAACCGAACCTTGGTTTTTGGCGCGCATTACGATCACTTAGGCTACGGAGAATACGGGAGCAGCAGGCATCGTGGGGAACCCCAAATCCATAACGGGGCCGATGACAACGCTTCGGGAACAGCCGGGCTGGTGGAGTTGGCGGCCCATTATGCCCAAGGCCAAGACAAGCGGTTTAATTATTTGTTTTTGGCTTTTTCGGGCGAAGAATTGGGCTTGCTCGGTTCCGCCTATTTCGTTAGGCATCCGGCCATTCCCTTGGATTCGGTGGTGGCGATGCTTAACATGGATATGATTGGGCGATTGCAAGATAGCAGCATGCAATTGGGTGTACACGGAACCGGAACGGCCCTGGAATGGCCCGCCTTGGTGGAGGCTGCAGCCGGGCCATTGCGTATCAAAAGCAGCGAGTCAGGCAGCGGTTCCTCGGACCATCATTCGTTTTATTTGAACAATGTTCCGGTCTTGCATTTTTTTACGGGAACCCATCAGGAATATCATAAACCGGAGGACGACGAACACCTTATCAATTATCCTGGTATGGCGCAGGTCTTGGCTTGCATGGTGCGGTTGGTGGATTCCTTGCCGGCCCATGGTCGGCTTCAGTTCCGCAAGACCAGCAGCGCTGATGCCTCGGCATCTCCTCGTTTCAAGGTAACCCTCGGCATCATGCCGGATTATTTCTACGAAGGCGAAGGGATCAAAGTGGACGGTGTTACCGAAAACAAACCCGCTGCCAAGGCCGGGGTGCTCAAGGGGGATATCCTCTTGCAACTGGGTGACTTTCCGTTGGGGGATATGCAGGCTTACATGAAGGCTTTGTCTTACCAAAGCAAAGGCCAAACCGCCAACTTGCAATTGCTGCGTTCGGGCCAAAGGATGGACGTGCAGGTTACCTTTTAGGATTCAAACATTTGCTAGATTTCTCTTTGATTTCTCTTCGATTTCCCTCTGATTTCTCCTCGAAATGAAGCCTTCGAATGCACCTCTGCTCCTTTTGGATCATGCCAGCCCTGTCGCTTCGGTGGCCGTCGTAGACGGTGAAGGCAAGGTCCTGGCCTCTTCGTTGGAATTACGCCCGCAGATGCAAGCCGAGCGCTTGGCTTTGATGGTGCAAGA
>VGFN01000106.1 GCA_016868875.1 Bacteroidota bacterium | reverse complement strand
GCGCTCTTCAACGGCGTTGCAGGATATCCCAATATTGAATTTTGTCTAGCACGCAGGGATACCTTGGGCCAAAACACCACCGGCATCGTACGCCATCGTTTCCAGCAACAAGCCACATGGACCACCAATGCCTTCAATTCAACCGTGAAGCCAGCGACTCGGTGGAATCCTAATTTATACTATAACATTTGGATTGCTAACCTTAGTGGGGGAGTTCTTGGTTATGCTCAATTTCCTACCGGCAGCGGTTTGCAAGGATTGAGCGGAGGAACCAATGCCAATACCGATGGAATTGTTTTGCTTTATTCCAGTGTAGGAAGACCCCCACATAATCCCTTCACCGGGCAATACAACCTGGGTCGCACGGCAACCCATGAAATCGGTCATGCTTTGGGGCTTAGGCATATATGGGGTGACGGCACCAATTGTTCTGCAACGGATTACTGCGGCGATACCCCGCCATCGGATGCAGCCAATTACGGTTGTCCCTTGACCCACGCCTCCTGCGGTGGTTTGGACATGGTTCAAAACTACATGGACTATACCAACGATGCCTGCATGAATTTATTTACGGCCAATCAAGTGGCAAGGATGTGGACCGTCTTGCAAAATTCACCCCGACGAAACAGTTTGTTGAGCTCACCGGTTTGCACCCCGCCGGATGTGACACCGGCCGCTGGTTTTATCAGCAGCGGGGATACCCTTTGTCCAGGGGGGTCTATTCAATTCTCCGATTCCAGTCTTTTTCGACCTAATCGTTGGCGTTGGTTGTTTCCCGGAGGGCAACCTTCCTCGGATACCAACCGTATCCCGCCTCCTGTTCGTTACGATAGTGTGGGTACGTACAGCGTGACCTTGGTTGTTTCCAATACTGCGGGCTCCGATACGTTAGTTCGCAGTGCAGCGGTTAGGGTTCTGCCCAGCGTGGTGGCTGTTTTGGATACCTTACAGGACAGGTGCCTGGAATCTGGCACCCTTGCGCTTATCGGGGGGTATCCAAGAGGAGGATTCTATTCGGGGCCTGGTGTCGATAGCCTGGGCCGCTTCAATCCCTCGGTAGCTGGGGTTGGGCGTCACGCGGTGGTGTACACCTTGCAGGGTTGTTTGAGCAGGGATACGGCTTGGCTTAGGGTATGGCCAACGCCAGTCGTAAGCCTAACCGTTCCATCCGTTGTTTGTCGGAATCAGTCCTCCATTGGGTTAACCGGGTCTCCGCTTGGAGGTCAATTTTCGGGTCCCGGGGTTCAGGGAACTTTGTTCAATCCGCTCTCCGCAGGGGTTGGGTTGCATAAGCTTCGCTACACCTATACGGATGGTCGGGGTTGCACGGGACAGGATTCTGTCGAAGTACGGGTTCGAGCCCTTCCTGTATTGACTTTTCCTCAGCCCAATCCTGTATGCATCACCCAAGATAGCCTGATTCTCACAGGCGCTTTGCCCGCTGGTGGTCGCTATGTGGGGAACGGTGTCAGTGGTTCAACCCTTAACCTACGAACGGTGGGCGCCGGAACCCACAGGATCGGTTATACGTATATGGATTCTGCAGGTTGCTCGGATACCCTTTGGCGTAACCTTGTGGTGACGCAACCTGGACAAGTGAATTTTTCCATACCTGCTCCTTTTTGCAGCAATGATCCCAATTGGATTCTGAACAATGCCCTCCCGGGAGGGGGCCAATACAGTGGATCAGGGGTTAGTTTCGGAATCTTTAGTCCGAGCCAAGCTGGCACGGGCTCCCATACCATCCGCTATACGGTGAACAATGGGGGCTGCCTTTTGAGCGATTCTTTCACCTTGAGGGTGATGGCTCAACCTCCCTCTGAAATTAGACAATACAGCAGCGATTCCCTGTGGTCCTTCTTCCAAGGAAACCGCTATTCTTGGTTCCTTAACGGCACCTTGTTACCGCTCGACACAGGTCGTGCACTTCGACCCTTAGCGAGTGGATCCTACACCGTCTCCTATAGGACCGATTCTTGCAATTCAGTCCTTAGTTCACCCTATCTTTTCTATGTTGCAGGTCTGCAAAATACCGAAGCCTTCCGTGGATGCTTGCGCTTACTGAATCCGATTGCAGAGGAATTACCCCTGCATTGGACCTGTGTTGATGAAGCTCCACGGAATTTTACGGTATTCAACGCATTGGGTCAAATCGTCCATCACCAAGCCTGGGAACAGGGGAGGGAGGCGCTTTTCCTGAATACAAGCCATTGGCCTCAAGGAATTTACACCTTGATGTTTGAAGGGCCTCAAGGAATGTTCGTGGCCCGAATCCTACGCCAATGATCCTTGTCTGATTTGGCATTGTTACATTGTTTTTTTAAACGAAATTCTTGATTCGTGGATTTTTGGGGTATTCCACTTCCTAAAGCAGCGTTGATTGTCGGGAACCTGGTGGTTCTGGAAACCTTGGTTTCGGTGGACAATGCTGCGGTGTTGGCGAGCATGGTTATGCGCTTGCCCCCTGATCAAAGAGGCAAAGCCCTCAAATATGGGTTGATAGGCGCCTATGTTTTTCGAGGATTGTGTTTGTTGTTGGCCGGTTGGATTTTACACATATGGTGGATCAAACCAATTGGTGGGGCCTATCTCCTTTACATGGCCTATCAACATTTTTCTAAAAAAAGATCTCAAGCGGAGAACACGACCCCAGGTCAAACGGAGCAAGAGCAGCCCGCTCAAGTCAAAACGGGATTATTTGCTCTGAAGGGCTTTTGGTGGACGGTTCTAAGCATAGAAATCATGGATTTGGCTTTTTCGGTCGATAATGTCTTGGTGGCGGTTGCTTATGCGGATCCCGGACCTTTGGCTAGCGCAGAACAACAAAAGGCAGCCCTCATATTACTATATGCAGGTGTTTTCATTGGTATTTTGGCCATGCGCTTTGTCGCTCAGTACTTTGTGGGACTCATGCAGCGGTATCCGCGCTTGGAGCATTCGGCCTTTTTGGTGATTGGGCTTTTGGGGTTAAAACTCTGTCTAACCGATCTGCTTTCGAAGGTATTGAACCAGACCGAAGGGGTAGGGGCATGGTTGTTGCATCCTACGGTAGCGCATTGGGGTGATTTGGGATTCTCGATACTCACGCTGGCCATCTTTGCCTGGCCCATAGCCTTCTCCAAGGTGGCTAAACGTCCACCGAACTAAATCCAGATTAAAATTCGAAGATTTGAAGATTAAAATTGGATTGATGGCCCTTCCCCCTTAAACTTCACATCTACCTTAGCGTTCTAAGCAGCATATCTAAATTTATTTCTATGAAATTCAAGATTTTTACCTTCCTCGGACTATTGCTGATGGGTTTCGCCCAGGCGCAGATGTCCCCTTCGTCGCGCTCCAATCTGTTGATTTCGGGCCGTATTTCCGATACCGCCAATATTGGCGTGGTCGGCGCTCAAATAATGCTGATTGACAGTTCAGGTCCTGCGACTTCTGCTCCAATGATGGCATTTGCCGTTAGTGGTGCTAACGGAATGTACAGCGTTCGCTTCAACGGTCGTGCCAGCGGTCTTATCAATATCCGCGTCGTTGACTGTGCTGGAAACATGTATCTTGGAACGGTTAGTTACAGCGGTAGCGGAACCCATGTAAGGAATTTCACTGTGGCCTGCCGTATTCGGGTCCCCAATCCACCGCCACCTCCTGCCGTCCGTTGCAACGCTGATTTTGGTTTTAGGCCGGATACCGGTCTTGGAGTTCGCTTCATGCCCGTTGTCATGGACACAACCCTTGGCTATTCTTGGTCCTTTGGGGATGGGAATACTTCTACAGCGGTTTCGCCAACTCATTATTACGCATCGGGTGGAATGTACACCGTTCGATTAATCGTGCGTCGTATTGGGGC
>VGFN01000105.1 GCA_016868875.1 Bacteroidota bacterium | reverse complement strand
GCAGTACCCCCGATGAATCGTCATCGTTCGTACCACCATACGTAGCATCCGCTCCCAACAATCCACCCTCGATCACAGCACTACCGCCCGGAACGTTAATCGTTGCATTCCCCAACATCACAATACCACCCCAGTCACCGTAGGTGCGCTGGCCGGCAGGCTGATTCGAGGTAAAGACAATCGGCTCGGTCGCCGTTCCGTTGGCGATAATCTTACCGGTCTTGGATACAATCAAAGTGGCCTTGGAGGCCTTATCGCCTTTGATAATCGTGCCCGGCTCGATGGTCAACGTTGCTCCGTCCTTGATGTAACGATAACCGTTCAGGACGTAAATGTTGTTGCGGGTCCAGGTCGTATTGGTCGTAATATCGGCCGTTACCTGGATCACGCTTTGGGCCTGCATCAGCGAGGGAAACAAAGTTCCCACCGTCAACAGCAGCAAGAGGGTGATGAAATTTTTCATGGGTTTTTGGATTTTGCCCAAAATTCCCATCGCGGCTTTACGCCATCTTTACAACCACGTTAAGAAAAGGTTAAGAACCCGTTTAAAAACGGTAACTGAAACCAAGGCTTGCGGTGCGGCCAGGTTGGGCACGCAGAATCACCGCATCGCGATCTGCTCGGTATTCCAGATTGGGCTTTTGAACACCAACCCGCTCTGCGTCCTCGTACAGCTCTAGATCCAAGCGGCCGTTGCTGTTTTGATCCAAATAGATATAACGCGGTAAGTTAAACAAGTCCGAAATGGATACCGTAAGCGTTGCCCTGCCCCATTTTTTGCTCAATTGCAAATCCACCAAAGGCCGCGAGTTTTCGTAATAATCGGCCAAATTCACATCCGGAGCTCCAACAAAGGCCACCCGCCGCCCAATTTGATTGTAGAGGAGATTGCATTGCAAACCATTATCGGTATTGCTGTATTGAAGAGCAATATTGAAGATGAAGGGCGATTGACCCTGCATAGGGCGGAGGTATTTACCCCGGGTTGTGTCGGCGTACGGTATGACGATTTCGGAGCGAATCAAGGCCAGGTTGGAACTCAAGGCCATATCCTTCCAAAATCCACCCAAACCCCACATGGACAGCGCTTCAAGGTTCCTGCGGACCACCAATTCCACCCCAAAGGTGTTGGCATCCGGCGAGTTCAACCAAGACAAGCCCCGCTGAAGTCCGGAACCGACTGCTGCAGGGAAAAACTGCTCAATCGGGTTTTGGAACAATTTATAAAACACACCGGCCGAAAACATCTGACCCATTTTTTGAAAGATTTCGTAACGCAAATCCACATTGTAGATGGTCGCCTGGATCAACGAGTCGTTACCGTAAGTGGTTGCAAAAAGGTCAAAATCATAGAAGGCGAACGGAGCGATTTCCCTGAATTCAGGACGGGACAAGGTTTTCGAAAAAGCAAAACGCAGGTTCGATGACTCGGTCAATGAATGCACCAAATTCAGCGAAGGCAAAAGGGTAGGGAATTTGTTGGTGGTCGTATCAAAAGTCTTTAATTCAAAGTCGGTTGGGGCAATCAGCTGTTGGGTAAAATCCTCGTAACGCAAACCCCAAATGGCCCTGGTCTTGGGCCCAAGACGATTGGTCATCATCAGGTAACCCGCTAACAAACGGGATTCTGCTCGATAACGATCGCTGGGGTTGGTGATTTCGTCCATCCATAGGCCTCCTTCGCGCATGTTCCAATCCCCAAAGACCGAATCCAAGCCCATCAAACTAATTCGAGGATCAAAATTCCCGCCCGATGTCGCATAACCCAAGGCCCTAGCAATGAACTCTCTCTGCTTGGTCTGGGCGTAGAAGCCGGTTTTGAATTCGTGTTTGTGTCCATTCCATTGAAAAGGCACGGTCAAGTTGACCACGGCATTGCCCACGGTTTCAGTCATCGAGGCAAAGAAGCGGTAACCGTCGGTGTTGTTCGCCGTGCTGTTGGGGTTAAAACGCCACACGATGGTCGCGCTATCGGTACCGGAATTGATTTCGTTTCCGTTAAAACGCACCCGCCGAAAATCAGGCTGATCCCGGTTCATCTGCGAAAGGGAACCGGTCCAGTCCAAACGGTATTTGTTGTTGTACAGGCTATGTTCTCCCCCCAACTGACTGGTCAACAATCGGTTGCTGGTAAATTCAATTTGGTGGCGACGAAAGTTCTCGAATTCCCCGTTTTCGGTGCGGTAGCCTTGACCGTTGGTATAAATCTGGTCGGAAGTAATGTTAAAAGCATTTTTGAGGTAAAGTCGATTAGACGCACCCAGCCTTGCCGAAAAATTCAGAAGGGTTCCCCAAGAAATTTCGCTGGCAAAAACCGTATCCTGAAATGTATTTAATAAAGAATTGAATGCCGTGGAGTCACCGAGTCGGCCGTTGACTCCGCCCCAACCGTTAACCTGTTGGTAATTCACGCGTTGATTGAGCGAATAGTTCATGCCACCGATCATCCCGTATTCGTTGTTGCCTTGGGTCTTGCGCAATCCCCCTGACATTTGGAATCCCCCGTAGGGCAGTGCATTGAATTCGTTGGGTTGATACGTGTTTGTAAATTGTTTGGAAAGGTCAAATCGCTGGGCACGAGAAGTCACGGAATCAGTTAACAATTGTACACGGTTCGTGGGCCAATCCTTGGGCAAAACCCGGGTGCCTTCGCCTTGTCCGTTATCGTAGCCCAACCAATCGGTGGTGGATCCCTTCACTCTGCGAAAATTTTGGAAGGTCGCCTGGGCGTTCATTCCCCCAGAGGCCGAAATCGTAAAGAAATTGCTGTCCGGCACGTCCTTGGTGTTCATGCGGATAATCCCCCCAGCAAATTCCCCCGGCAAATCCGGTTGGGCTGTTTTGATGATGATCAAGTTATCGAGCATCCCCGCCGGGAAAATGTCAAAAGAGAAAACTTTTTTGTCGGGCTCGGAACCGGGCAACATGGCCCCGTTGACCAAGGCCAAGTTGTAACGCTCGTTAAGACCGCGGACGATGGCGTACTTTCCGTCTTGGATGGTGGTCCCACTGGAACGCTTGAGGACATCGGCGGTGTTACGGTCTGGGGATTTTTTGATTTGGTCCGACGACGTACCGTCCATCAGTGACGCACTGTTTTTCTGCATCAACTGAATGGCCGAAACAGTCGTTTTGAGGGCTTCGGCCTCGACTTTGACCTCCGAAAGGGCGGTGGAGGAAGGATCCAGGTACAAATCCATACGCTCGGTTTTTCCCGCATTGGCCATCACCCCCGAAACCTCCAAGGGATTATAGCCCAAATATTGAACCACCAATGTTACTTTCCCGGGATTAATCCCGCTGATCAGGAATTTGCCGTCCAAGTCTGTGGATGAACCGTTGGTCGTCCCTTTGACCAGGACCGCGGCGCCGATCAGGGTCTCGTTGGTGGATTTGTCGCGAACAACACCCGTCAAACTGGCGGTTTGGGCCCATACGGAGAGAGGGAGGCAACCCATCACCATCCATATCCAAACCAAAGTCAAACGACGAAGGCTCGTTGAGGATCCGGTGGTAACCAATAATGAGAACATAGCGGCGGGGTTTAATTTTGTAATCAATTATGTTTCAACTATTTGAAAATCAGTTTGATTTTTAGATAAATTGACACAAAGCAAATGATCGTTGAAGAAGCGATTGTTAACGAATCGTTAACCCTTCTGCATGGAACCCTCAAGTCCAATCCTTGCGATTTCTTGCCCTGAACTTCGGTTTTGATAAGGTGGACGTATTTTTAACCCTCATAAGCGCAGCCGTTTGTAACCCCCTCCATTATGCATGAATCCATCCAATTTTGGTTAGACGAAGGACAAGAGTCCATGGACAAGGCCATCCAACACCTCCAATTTGAACTTTCCAAACTGAGGGCAG
>VGFN01000104.1 GCA_016868875.1 Bacteroidota bacterium | reverse complement strand
AGGACAGTATTCTCATCACCCCTTTGGAACCGGACCTTACCTTCTCGGACGACCCATTGCGCATGATGCGGGCGATACGCTTTGCCGCTCAACTCGGCTTCGAGGTGCATCCCGAAACCTTGGCTGCCATCACGCGCGGTGCCGAACGCATTCGTATCGTTTCTATGGAACGAATCACCGAAGAGTTCAACAAAATTCTGCTCAGCCAACGTCCGGCCAAAGGCTTGGGTCTCCTCTACGACACCGGGCTGCTAGCTCTGATTTTCCCGGAATTAACCCGCCTTCAAGGGGTCAAAATTGTCCAAGGCAAGGGCCACAAAGACAATTTCTACCATACCCTGCAAGTGGTCGAGAATTTGGTGTTACGGTCCGAAGACTTGTGGCTGCGATGGGCTGCTTTGCTCCACGATATCGCCAAACCCCAAACCCAACGATTCGAAGACGGTGTGGGATGGACCTTTCACGGCCACGAAGAATTGGGGGCCCGTATGGTCCCCCAGATCTTTCGCCACTTCAAACTGCCTTTGGACAGCACCATGACCAAGGTCCAAAACCTGGTACGCCTTCATTTGCGACCCATCGCCCTGACCAAATCCAAAGTGAGCGATTCGGCCATGCGCCGCCTTTTGTTCGAGGTAGGCGAAGACATCGACGATTTAATGGAACTTTGCCGCGCCGATATCACCTCCAAAAACGAAGCCAAGGTCAAACGTTACCTCCAGAACTTTGAAGACCTTGACCGTCGATTACGAGAGGTTAGCGAGGCCGACCGCATGCGGCTCTGGCAACCACCGCTGGGCGGTGCCGAAATCATGGCTACCTTCGGTTTGGAACCTGGCCGGCAAGTTGGGCTGATCAAGAACAAGATTCGGCAAGCCATCCTGGATGGAGCTATCGAAAACGACCCGGAACAGGCTACCCAATTGATGCTTCGCCTGGGCCAAGAACTTGGACTCCAGGTCCAAATTCCACCCTCGAATACCCATCAAGTTTGATTTCCCGCAGGTATTGACAAAACGAATTTCCTTCTTGAAATTAGCAACCTTCTAAGAACCACTTCGCCATCCCCTTAACAACCCTTATGTCCGTTTACCGCTTTAAGGTCATTATCGAAGATTACGAAGATCTTTTCAGGGAAATCGAAGTCAAGGCAAGTCAAAGTTTCGAGGATTTGCACTTTGCCATCCTCAAGGCCTTTGGTTTTGACCTCAAACACCCGGCATCGTTTTTCTACAGCGATGACCTATGGCATATGGAGGACGAAATTGCCTTCAAGGACATGCCCTACAGCCTAACGAGCAACGGGACCCCGATGATTTCCACCAAGCTTAGCCAATACATCGACGACCCGCATCAACGCTTCATCTATATTTATCAATCCAATGAAGATGCCTGGGCCTTTCTGCTCGAATTGGTCGCTGTAGGAGCACTGGCTTCTGCTGACGTGGTTTTGCCCCGTTTGGTGAAAGCAGAGGGTGAAGCCCCCAAACAATACCATCCCAAAGGCTCCTCTACGGCCAAACCGGGCTCGCCTTCTTTGGTCCAAGCAGCTGCAGCCGAAGTGGTCCCGGCGGTCAATTCCGACGAAGATCATGAACCCGATGCCGAGGATTTGCAAGAAGAACAACTCTTTGAACAAATCGAGACCATGGGTAAATCCCGTAAATCCTCTTCTCTTGATTTGGCGGGCGCTGCCACAGCCTCCGAAATCCCGGACGGCTTTGTGTTGGATGATGACTCGGATTCAGGTTTGTCGGATAACGACGACGATGACGACCAAGATCGGGATGATGAGAATGACGAAGATGGAGACGACGACGATTACCGTGGCGGAGGACGAGGTCGCTCCGGTGATTATGACCAAGACGATTATTGAACCTGCCCCTGACGCAGGGCTATCCCTACCCCAAATCCTTTTGGTGGTTGGCCCCACCGCTTCAGGCAAAACCGCATTGGCCCTGGCTTTGGCATTCCATACCAACGGCATCATCATCTCGGCTGATTCAAGGCAATGTTACAGGGAGATGGCCATAGGCTCTGCTGCCCCCACGGCTGAGGAAATGCAAGGGATTCCTCACCGAATGGTCGCCGATCGCTCTGTGCATGAGCACCTTAGCGCCGGACAATTCGAAAGAGAAGCCTTGCAGTGCCTTGCGGAGGGGTTGGCTACGGGCCAACAAATCATTGTTTGCGGCGGGGCAGGACTTTTCCTAAAGGCCCTGGTGCATGGTCTGGATGATCTGGGTATCGAAGACCCCTTGATACGGACCTACTGGCAACAACGCTACCGCACAGAAGGATTGGCCGCTTTGCAGCAAGAAATTCTTAGTCGCGATCCCGATTATGCCGCGCAGGCCGATATGAACAACCATCAACGTCTCCTACGGGCTCTTGAAATCATGGACAGCCGTGGACAGAAGCTCTCGGATCTGCGGACTCAAAGCGCTAAGGACAGGCCTTTCCGTTGCTGCTGGATTGGCATCAATCCTGAACGCGCTTGGCTTCATAAGGCGATTAACTCGCGGGTTGACCAAATGGTGAGCCAAGGCTTGGAGAAGGAGGCGGCGGCCCTGTACCCGTGGGATACCGTCAAAGCCTGCCAAAGTCCGGGTTACGTGGAATGGGAAGGCTACTGGAACGGAAGCATCGATCATGCCACTTGCGTCGAACATATCAAACAGCATACCCGACAATTTGCTCGCCGTCAATTGACCTGGTTTCGTCGAAATCCCAATATCCACTGGATACCCTCCGAAATCACGCAAAACCCTTCACGCCTTGAATGGGTTCTTCGTAATTTACCGATCCGCTAGAACGGGATAAACCTTCGCCATGGAAACCTATTTCTTTGCAGACTTATGCCCCGAAGGTTCCTTCGAACTCAGCGAGGAGGAAAGCAAACATGTGGTCAAAGTGCGACGCCATCAACCCGGGGACCGGATCCGGATCGCCAACGGTCTTGGACTCCTTGCCGACTGCGAGCTTACCGAAATTCGTTCCTCTCGCGCCACCTTACGGGTGCTTCATTCCATTCAACATGCTTGGCCAGAACCCCGGATTCACCTGGCCGTTTCGCCACTGCACCACGAAGACCGCTGGGAATGGCTGCTCGAGAAGGCGACCGAACTCGGGGTGTACCGAATCAGCCCTGTGCTCTGCGAACGGACCGAGCATTACCGATGGAAGCTTCCTCGTTATTCCCGCATTTTGGAATCAGCCCTCAAACAATCCTTGCGGACCCATCTTCCCATCTTGGACCAACCCATGCCACTTTCTCAATTTCAAGCCGAATCGAATGCCGTGACCTACTTTGCGCATTGCGATGAATCTGCCGATGCAAGGACCCCTCGCATTTCCTTGGACCTTGTGGACCGTTCCCGTAACACATGCCTAATGATAGGTCCCGAAGGAGATTTCCACCCCTCAGAAATACAACGGTTGGTTGACAACGGTGCCATACCCCTTTCGCTTGGTGCATTGCGCCTTCGAACAGAAACTGCGGTCATCGCAGGCCTCAGCCGCTTTCTTGGCGGGAGCATGCAGCGTGCTGGCGCTGCCCTGCTGACCGTGTTGCTGACCGTGTTGCTGACTATGCCAATGCACGTTCTACTGCCCTTGGCCATCCCCTTGCTGATCCCCATTACCTCAGCTTCTGCCCAAAACAACAACCAACGAAGCAACGCTGCCCCGGTCCGGGCCGGGCATATTGCCTTGGGTCGCCTCAAATACCAGGGTGGAGGGGATTGGTATGCCAATCCCACCTCGATTTCCAATCTGGCCAAATTTTGCAACGCAGGTTTGGGTACTTCGCTTTCGCTTCAAGAAGAAATTGCCGATGCGGGGAGTCCGGACCTCTTTCGCTTTCCATGGGTTCATATGACCGGGCATGGCCGAATCGTCTTTAACGAACAAGAAGCCCGTAACCTTAGATCCTACCTCACGGGGGGTGGTTTCCTCCATGTGGACGATAATTACGGCA
>VGFN01000103.1 GCA_016868875.1 Bacteroidota bacterium | reverse complement strand
ATTTTGTATCGGAAAGTGACGTATTTGACTTTAATTGGTATTATAAGCAGGATGTACGGTTAATTTGGTGACTTAATATAAGGGGTTTACATCATCGATAATAACCATTAATAGTATTCAATATGGCAATAGGAGTTTGGTTTTCTTACGATAAAACTGATAATGTAATTTCGATTCATTTAAGTGATTTTATTTTTGTTATTCCTTTTTTGAGAAACAAAAATTTTCTTGTCAAGGAATTGGTAACTATTGTTGGGAATAATGAAATATCGTTATTACCGTACGATGAACCTCCTTGTTGGATTAAAAATAAACATCATATCGAACTGGGTAGTATCTTGGAAGAGAATTTTCATAAACCTATTCACATTGCTACAATAGAACTAGAAGGTGGAGGTTTTATTCATTTTATTTTAGGCCAATTATACGTAAAATATCCAACCAATGTTAGCCTAGAAAAAGACACTATATCACTTTTGCTGGCGCTTGGTTATTTTTCAGCACCTTTAATTTGGGATTTTTGCAGTAAAAATCCCGAAGAAATTCTTCTTGATTTAATCCTTTGTAAGGAAGAAAAAGATATTACTGATGAATTTGAGCGTATGTTAGAACATAGCAAAGAAATCGAGCTTGAGAGAATTAAGTTAGGGGAAAGCTGAATCTGACCTCCTTGGGGCAATAGCCCTAAGCCCTATTTAGGGACTGACCAAGTTGAGGCTGATTTGGAAGTACAGGGGATTGCCTAGACGATTTTCCATCACATAAGGCGCATCGCTCAAGAGGCCAAAGGCTCGGTAAATTTCTTGACCGTCAACCAAACGATCCACTTCATACCGGTAGTTGATTCGATAACCAGCCTGCACCGATAGCCAAACAAAATCCTTGAGGGAGAACTCGTATAGGGCCCTTAAGCGTATTTCCCCTCGTCGAATTTCCAGATCTTCATCTCTAAACTTAACTGGTGTGCCGTTGGTGTTCCACAATCGGTAACTCTGCCCTTCCAATTCAAATCCTCCAAACAACATGTTGCGGGGATTGATGGTGTAACGAACATGGGCTCGGGCTGGAAAGAGAATCTCGGTGCCCCACTTGTTGGCGGGGTCGGTCCAATTGAACAAGAAAACGGGAATATAATTAAGTTCCCCTACCCGGTAGGTACGCGCCAAACCCAAGCCCCACTGTTTCTTCTCGTTGGGTCGTAAACCGTAAACTAGGGCAGCGGAATATTTGAGGTACTTGAGGGGCATCAGCCCCAAGGGTGAGAAATCACCGTTCAGGTCGGCTGATCCTTGAAACAAGAGAAAGCGTTTATCGTCCAGAGGTTTGAAGACGGTGGTACTTACCCCCAAGGTGCGTAGGCCGTTTTCCGAAAGAGTTTGTAACAAAGGATGCGCCGTTTTAAGCTCGGAACCATCGGGATCCTCCATGAAGTAGCGTTGTTCCCAGTAATTGGCCCCCATCTGCCAAACCAAATTGGTCCGCGAGATCACCGGGATATTGAAGCCCAACCGCAGACCCCTTGAATTTAAAACTCGCGCGCTATCCGGCTCCCAAGTATTGGTATAGTTGGTAAATGTATCGACCCCTAATCCGTAACCGGCCTGGAAGTCGTAGCCTACGCTGATTAACTTGGCAGGACTAAGACCTTCGATCTTGGGGGAACAATAACGGCGCGCCCCTTCGTCGGCAAAGCCCACATTGTCGTACATCGAAAAGTCCTCGTCACTCGAGCTTTCTTGTTTGGTGCTGTCCGTGTTTTGCGCCTGACTCACGAAAGCGATGGCCCAACATCCTAGGATTAGGAGGATGGTTTTCCAGCAAGGTTTGAATGGATTGTTCATCGATTGGAAATTACTTTTTGACCGCAAGTCGTTTCCAGACATCGGTTCGGCCAAAGGCGGAGACCCCTATATAGCCCCTGATATCCAAGGTATTCGGATCGGTCATTTTGATGGTGCAGCTGTAGGTGCTCCCGTTCAGTGGATCGTAAATGGTGCCTTCGGACCACTGGTTATTCTCTTGGTAAACAAAGTCTTTGAGCATGCGGTAGCCTTTGAGGGGGACATTCCGCAGGTTGGCGTCCGGGTTATTCATATCGGTTTTGGGCAACCCAGACTTTGGATCATTCGGTTCCTTGAGCCAGACAATTTTGCCGTAGTATTTGGACCCAATTTTTTCTACTTTGACCCGGGCCCGGCCGTTGCTGGGCTCCCATACGCCCAATAAACGGTCTCCGTCATCACCGGGCATGATCGCAAAAGCCTGCATGCATAGTGCAAGACCCATCAGGAACAAGGTTAGCTTTTTCATGAAATTAATTTGAGGGTTGAATAGAATTTATTGAAAGGCGGTATTATGAAACCCAAATGAATACGATTACCGGTATTGAATTTCCCATTGGAATTTCCCGGTTAAACGTAAATTTTGATCCCTGTCAGCGCTTAGACCAGCATCGACTATCAGGTAAAATGCCTTTTGGGCAAAGAAGTCCGAGACTTCGGCTTCTGAGCTGGGCTTCAAGATGGCTTGACCTGATGAGGAGGTCACTGGATTAAGAACGGCCAATTCCTTTATCGTTAGGGAGGGGTCATCGCTGGCGATACTCAGGACTAAGGAACCGATACCATTCAAGTCGGAGGCGCTGTCGACGCTTAGTTCAGCAGATTTTAGTTGAACTTTCGTGATTTTCATACCCTCCTGGACTGGATTGCCCAACAAACTTGCTAGGTCAACTTTGATCAACGCCTGTGCCGTATTCGATCCCTCGTAAAGGGGCCCCGACCATTCAAAAGCGCATTCCATGGTTCCGGTATGGGTTTTGGCTTCCGGCTGGCATCCATTCATCAAGAGCATGAGCAGGCCCCATAGGGCTCCAAATGTAATTTTTCGAAGGTTCATGGCCAAAGAATTTAGATACGTCTAAAGGTAAGGTTGCTTGGCGTATTTCAAATAGGTGTAACGCGCGTTATGGTAGGCGATGATGAAGCCGGCGCTGCCGTCCAGGAATCCGAGTTTGAAAAAATAGTCCCTGCAAAATTTGAAAATGGCACGAATAAGGGGAATACGCCAAGCGGAAGTCCCGTTCGCCCTCAACTGGGCGTGGGCAATGGCTGCAAACCTCTCGCTTTGTTGTCGGAGATCCTCTGGCTTATCGTAGCTGTAGTGCAGGATATTGCAGTGAATATCCACAATAGCCACACCCGCTTGAACGATGACCCGATCATGAGGATTCTGCCCCCCCCATTTTCCGTGATGTTGATGCCATAACCTGATTTTGCGATCGGGATACCATGCCCCGTGCCGTATCCATTGCCCGCAATAATTGTTAAGTCGTTTGAATCGAAAAGCGGTTTGTGGAAGGGGAGCCTTGAGGCGAAGAATGGCTTCGATAAGTTCCTGGGACAAGACTTCATCGGCGTCCAGGGAAAGGATCCATTCGTTTTTGGCCAATTGAATGGCCGCATTTTTTTGTTCGATATGCCCCTGGAATGCCTGTGTAAAGACTTTTGCGCCAAAATTTTGAGCAATGGCTACCGTACCATCACTGCTTCCGGAATCCAGGACAATGATTTCGTCGCAGACTTCTCGAAGAGACCGTAGGCAGGCCTCGATTTTGGCTTCCTCGTTGAACGCAATAACGACACCTGAAATCTCCATGCCGATTAGGAACGCCGTGGATTGTTATTTTCCTCAAGAATGCCTGGGGTGTCCATCAAAATGTCTTTTGAGAATTGGAAATTAACGATTGAATTTGCTCCCGGATTTCATCCACTTTTTGATGCAATTCCCTAATTTCTTTCTCGGCTTTTTGGTTAATGAGGTAATGGTTCTCGGCATGAATTCGGTCTTTTTCTTCTTGCCGGTTTTGACTCATCATGATGATGGGAGCCTGTATTGCTGCCAGGCAACTTAGGATAAGATTTAACAAGATGAAGGGGTAGGGATCGTAGGCGCTTTGGTTCAAAATCCACGCATTGAGTACGATCCACCCCA
>VGFN01000102.1 GCA_016868875.1 Bacteroidota bacterium | reverse complement strand
CATGGTTGGACCAAATGGAGCAGTCCAATGACTTTCCAAAAGAATCCAAATGGACGAAGGCCTTGGGGAATTATTGGCATAATTTGTCCTTGCGCATCAAGCAGGAACAAAGCGATTGGACGGCCCGATTGAGCGCCAACCTACCCGCCTATCTTGATTTACGTCTTCAGGTGCTCAACCAATCTTTTGTTCCGGATGCCAACAGCACTTTGCGTTTAACCTACGGTAAGGTCCAAGGTTTCTCGCCGGAAGATGGGGTTTATCATCGGCCTTTCACCACCCTGAACGGCATGTTCGAAAAAGCATCCACAGGGCATCCCGATTATCGTATCGACTCCACCCTGTACCGCGCCATTCGTCAAGGTTACCCGGCCTTGACACCAACACCCGAACAGCCAAACCAAGAACAGCGATTTGGGGATCTGGCCATCACCATGGTGGATGCAGCAAGGGATCAAACCCAAACGGTCAAAAAACCAAGAACCAAATCGGAGGATATTCCTGTGGCATTCTTGTACAATCTGGACACCACCGGAGGGAATTCCGGGTCTCCGGTCATGAATGCTGACGGCGAATTGGTAGGAGTGAATTTCGACCGGGCTTTTGGAGCAACCATCAACGACTTTGCATGGAATGCAGACTACAGCCGATCCATAGGGGTAGACATTCGCTTTGTGTTATGGAACTTAAAAAATGTAATCGGAGATCAACGTCTCCTCTCGGAATTGTTCCCGCTTGGGCTCCCTGAACATCTGCAACGCTAATCCACTGCACGCGGATGAATCCTGGCCAGCCTTTCCGATTAGGAATTTTGCGAGAATCCAAAAAGCCTCATGATCTTCGTGCCCCCTTGGTTCCGGAGGATTGCAGGGCCCTTATGGAAGCCTTTCCGGGGACTGAAATTCGGGTACAACCCTCGCCTTTTCGTTGCTACGAGGATAGTCAATACCGCGATGCAGGATGCATCGTGCAAGAAGATTTGTTAGGATGCAACCTCATCCTGGGGATCAAAGAAGTGGCCTTGGATCAACTGCTGCCGGATCATGCCTTTGCCTTTTTTTCGCATACCATCAAAGCACAGCCATACAACCAAGCATTGATGCGGCATATGGTTCGAAATCGAATCACCCTGCACGATTATGAATTGATGACCGACGAATCGGGTCAACGGACGGTAGCCTTCGGGTATTGGGCTGGGATCGTAGGGGCATGGCATGGATTGCGAATGCGGGGATTACGCAGCGGCACCTACACCTGGCCAAAGGCTGTTGAAACAGGCTCTTATCAAGCAATGCTACATATCCTCCAAACCGAAACCTCTCTCATCGCCAACCTGGACGGTAGCCCATACAGGGTTTTGGTTTGTGGAAGCGGACGAGTGGGTCAAGGCGCTATTCAAGTTTTGGAAGACGCCGGTTTCATGGCCTTGGACCCTCAAGACTTCTTGAATTCCCACAGCAATTCACCCGGATCAAGGCCTCTCATATACACAGTGTTGCGCTCCAAGGATTTGTTTCGAGCCAAAGACGGTTCGCCCTATTCATCGCAGGATTTCTACACGCATCCTCAAGACTTTGAATCCTGCATTGGGCCCTACTTGGGTTCGGCGGACCTCTTGATCAACACCATCTATTGGAATCCTGATGCCCCCAGGTATTTTGAGTCCGCCTTCATTCAAAATTCAAAGTTCACCATCCAACAAATCGCGGATATTTCATGCGATATCAAAGGATCCGTACCACTGACCCTTCGACCCTCGACCATTGAGGATCCTTATTACGGAATTTCTAAGGGCACTTTGCTTGAATGTCCGCCCTTTGAGCCCCACAGCGTGGACATTATGGCCGTGGATAATTTACCTTGTGAACTACCCGCCGACGCATCTTACGATTTCAGTTCTTCTTTGTTTCGGCATTTCCTCGGCCCCTTGATCAATAGCCCTTCCTCAATACCCGAGAACTCCCTTTTGTTAAACCAAGGCCGCTTGCATCCCAACTTTAAACATCTCCAAGAGTACGCAGGAATCGCTTGATTCTGCCCCAAAAAACCTTATCTTTACTTTATTTTCAATTTCGCTCCTCTATTCCCTTGAATCTCTCAAAACACGCTAATTCATCGCTCACCCAATAGTCTAATTCATCTTCGAAAATTGCCCCCATCCAAGACCCTATGACGGACGAAGAAGATATCAAGCCTTACCAACCTATTTGGACTTCCCAAGAGCGATTAGCCCTTGTGATTAATAATGCCTGCCTTGCCATCATAGGGTATTATTTGATTCGGATTCCTTTGATTTTTCTTTCTTATTTTTTCGCCAAACTGGAAGACCTTCGACCTGTTCTCCATTACTATGGCGTTACCATCGGTCGCATTGCCGACGACTCGGTTATTCAAGGAGGAGGATGGTCTGGAGGATCAACCATTGCGGCTTTCTTTATAGGTCCTCTCGTTTTTGCTTTTGCCGCTTTTTACATTTTGCAGCGATGGGAGATGCTTTGGGATAACGGAATCTCCTTGGGGCTCATCATCTGGACCAGCTTGCATGGCTTTAGCAGGTTGCTGTGTGGCGCCGTTGCCGGAGTTTTTATCCCCAAGTTTGTGGGTCTCGTTTTTCTATCTACAGGCCTTAACCTGGGTGTTCGTATCGTTCTCAGTGTTTTGCTCTTTGGTCTATTTCTGGCACTTGCCAAACAGTTTCTCCCTCCTTTGCTTTTCAATAGCCGCTCCCAACGTGTGGCCGAAGAAGAAGATGCCCGAGCAGAGTTTGTTCGCTATTCCCTCTTCTTGCCTTGGCTCGCCAGCTCTACTTTTATTGCCCTTATCCATGGGATACGGGGTCATTTCTACGAGGTTATTGTGCAATTCTTGATTGGGATTGTAGTGCTTACGATATACCATAATTTTCGCCCCCAGAAACCGGAGTACAATGTCCCTATTCCTGATCAGGGAAGGCCAATGATTGATTTTCGCCTTTGGATTGTCACCGCATTGGTCTTTGTTCTCATCTTTGTTATCTTTTTCTAAAACCTATTTTTCGCAAATTTTTATGCTCAATCCATTAGACGCTCTGCGTTCCGGTACCTATTCCTTGATCGATGTCCGAACAGACGATGAATACCAACAAGACCATATAACAGGTTCTCTGCACATACCCCACACCCAAATTTTAGACTACACCGAGCAAATCAACCAATTACCGGAACCCCGTATTCTTTATTGCCGCAGCGGTGCCCGCAGCGCTATAGCTCTTCAATTGCTGCAACAGTCCGGAGTCTCCGGTTTGTTCAATGCAGGAGGCATAAGCGACATGAGGGAATTGTTACAGGATGCTGGAGTCACCGGGCATTAATCCTCAATACAGCATGGCTTTTTAACCCATTCCACCTGCCCAACGCAGTGAATGGCGACCGTATCGATCCTTCATTCGATCGAGCACACGGTACAAGGCATCTTCGCGGGAATAATCAGCAAACAAGTCCATTTGACTGCCTGCATGGCTTAATTCGCTCAAACGAACGCCTACCAAACGTACCCTCATTCTCCGGGTATAGAGTTTGTGCAACAATTCCACTGCCGTATCCATCAAAACTCGATCAGAAGCCGTATAGGGCAGGGTTTGCTGTCGGCTTACCGTTTCGAAGTCCGAGTAGCGAATCCGCAGGGCCACGCAACCGCAAACCATCCCCTGCGATCTTAACTCCGTTCCCAGCCCCTCGGCCAAAGAGCGAATACGAGCCCTAAGCAAGGCCGGATCTGCGGTATCCTGTTCAAAAGTTCGCTCGGATGAAATGGACTTTTGTTCCCGGTACGGAATCACAGGACTGGGGTCAATCCCCCTCGCTTTTTCCCAAAGCGTCATCCCGTTCTTCCCAAAAAGCCGTACGAGATAATCCTTTGGAATTTGTTGCAACAAATAAATACGACCAAGCCCCAGCTCTTCGAGTTGATTGGACCAAACCGGCCCGACCATTGGGATTTTGCGAACCGGTAACGGCGCCA
>VGFN01000101.1 GCA_016868875.1 Bacteroidota bacterium | reverse complement strand
CTGATGCTAGGAGAAACTTTGGATTTGCCTGCAATGACTTGCACCATTTTGGAATGGTGATCCAAACTTAATACGTTAATAAATTCAATACGATGAACGAACTATTGTTAGCACCGGGAGACAAGGCGCCGGTAGGACCTACCCTGCGTTGCAAAGGTTGGGTGCAAGAAGCTGCCCTGCGGATGCTTGTGAATAATTTGGACCCGGAAGTGGCCGAACGACCCGAGGATTTGATCGTGTACGGTGGGCGAGGCAAGGCGGCTCGGAACCGGGAAGCCTTTGACACGATACAGAAAGCCTTGATGGATTTGAACGAAAACGAAACGCTTCTGATTCAGAGCGGGAAACCTGTAGCCATCTTGCCAACCCATGCGGATGCGCCACGGGTCTTGATTTCGAATTCCATGCTGGTGCCCAATTGGGCGAATTGGGAGCACTTTGATGAGTTAGAGCGCAAAGGACTCATGATGTACGGGCAGATGACTGCAGGTTCATGGATTTACATCGGGTCCCAAGGCATTGTTCAGGGGACCTACGAGACGTTCAATGCCGTTGCCCAGCAGCATTTCGGAGGCAGCCTAAAGGGTAAATTGTGTGTTACGGCGGGCCTTGGTGGAATGGGTGGGGCTCAGCCCTTGGCCATCACCATGGCGGAGGGTGTTTGCTTGGCGGCTGAGGTGGAAGCATGGCGTGCGATGAAGCGCATCGAGACTCGCTATTTGGATCGGGTCTTTGAGGATTTGGATGAAGGAATTGATGCCGCCTTGGAGGCTTGTCAACAGAGGATTGCGTTGAGCATTGGCGTGCTATGCACGGCGGTGGATATGTTGGAGCGATTGAAAGCGCGGGGTATCCTCCCGGATGTTTTGACCGATCAGACCTCGGCCCATGATCCAATGGTGGGCTATCTTCCTCAAGGTTTGAGCAACGAGCAGGCCAATGCCTTGCGAAAGTCGGATCCGGAACAATACCTAAAGCTTGCTTATGCGGCGATGCGCAGGCATGTGGAACTGATGGTCGAATTTCAGGCCAAGGGGTCCATCACCTTTGATTATGGGAATAACCTAAGGGGCAGAGCTTTGGAGGCTGGTTATACCCAGTCTTTTGATTTTCCAGGTTTTGTGCCGGCGTATATCCGGCCTTTGTTTTGCGAGGGCAAGGGGCCGTTCCGTTGGGTGGCCCTTTCGGGTGATCCCAAGGATATTGAGGTTACCGATCGTTTGCTTTTGGATTTGTTCCCGGAGAATGTGGGTCTTAAACGCTGGCTCAACATGGCCCAGGAGCGGATTGCTTTCCAAGGATTGCCAGCGCGGATTTGTTGGCTGGGTCAGGGGGAACGTCAGCAAGCGGCCTTGGCCTTTAACGAATTGGTGCGAAGCGGTCAGGTCTCCGCCCCTTTGGTCATTGGAAGGGATCATTTGGACACAGGATCGGTAGCTTCTCCCAACAGGGAAACGGAGGGCATGTTGGACGGATCGGATGCGGTTGCGGATTGGCCCATCTTGAACGCCTTGGTGAATACGGCGGGGGGGGCATCTTGGGTAAGCCTGCATCACGGCGGAGGGGTGGGGATGGGTTATTCCATTCATTGCGGGATGGTCATTGTGGCCGATGGCAGCGAGGCTGCCGAGGAGCGATTACGTAGGGTTTTGCACAACGATCCGGGAATGGGGGTTATCCGCCATCTGGACGCTGGCTATACCACCGCTGTACAAACGGCCCGTGAGCACGGTTTACGGCTCACAGATCGCTTGAGGTAATCCAAAGGCGTCAATTATATATGATTGTAGCTGCTGGGCATAGGCCAAAAGGGGCGTTTATGAATTCGTTAATTAGATGGACGCAAAAGTTTTGAAAACGAGGGGGGCGTATCTTTACATTAAATAGAGTATCTTTTTTCTAAAATTAAAATGAAAAATTTCTATAAAATAGCTTGTTTTACGGTCCTGATTGGACTTATGGCGCAAACGGCTCTGGGCCAAAGCCAATGCCTCAATGCACCAACGGTAACGACGGACTCGGTTTCAGGGGTTAGTTCATCGGGGGCTACTGTCCATGGTCAAGTAAGTTCAGACGGTGGCACGAGGGTTCGCGAAAGGGGAGCCTGCTACGGCACTTCAACCGGCCCCACGGTGGGGAATAGTCGAGCTTTATCTGGATTTGGGACAGGGTCATATTCCGCTGCGATAAGTGGATTGAGTCATTCAACGCAATATTACACACGGGCCTATGCCACGAACGCTGTGGGCACGGCTTATGGAAATGAGGTGAGCTTCACGACCTTGGTAGCGATTCCTCAACCATGTCCCGGAGTTTCCACGGTAACCGATATCGATGGGAATGTCTATCAAGGAATCCAGATAGGGACTCAGTGCTGGACACAGAGTAATTTGAAGGTTAGTAAGTACAGGAACGGGGATAATATCCCTACGGGTTTAAGTAACAGTGCTTGGCAGAATACGACAAGCGGGGCGTATGCGATATACAACAACAACCCCGTAAATGATGGATTGTATGGGAAGTTGTACAATCATTATGCAGTTACGGATAGTAGGGGCTTATGCCCTACGGGTTGGCATGTACCCTCTGATGGGGAGTGGAAAGTTTTGACAAAGTATTTGGATCCAACCGCGGATACGAACTCGACTAGTTTTACGGCAAGTACAACAGCCGGAGGAGCATTGAAGAGCACAGCGACGCAACCCACCCCTGGGGGTTGGATTTCACCGAATACGGGAGCGACGAATTCATCGGGCTTCACTGCCCTGCCGGGCGGCCAACGGAACTTCCTCGGAGGTTTCAGCCTCATGACCGAAAGCGGATGTTGGTGGTCCTCCTCCGTCTCGTCCGGGTCCCTTGCCTGGTTCCGCATCCTGGACTACGACGGCCCCATCCACCGCTTCACCTTCAACCGTACCTACGGCTTCTCGGTTCGCTGCTGCAGGGATTAGGCTAGTGTGTAGGGGGATTCGACTCTTTGACCATTGCCCCCGACCTAAGGGAGGGGGCATCGTGAAGCGATAAGGGTACAATTCCCCCCACCCGCCGCTCTAAGCGGGGGGCGGGGGTCGCCCGTAAATTTACTTTAGGCTTAACTCATGGACCATCAATCGCAAGCCAGCGAAAAATGAGGCTTCATAACAATAGGGGTTAAATGGGATTTCGATGTTCAACCTCTAAACTTTGAAGCTCTTGGGTCAAAACCCGTTGAAGGGCATGGCTGATACCGACCAAGGGCAGGCGAACAATGCTCTTGCAGAGGCCCAATTCTTGGAGGAGAAACTTGATGCCGGCTGGGCTGCCTTCGCGGAAAACCGCGGTCATGATCGGTAACAATTGGTGATGGATTTGGCGGGCCGCCTGAAAGTCACCCTTCAGGGCATGGCGAACCATCGTGCTGAAGGATTGAGGCAGGGCATTTCCGATGACCGAAATCACACCGTCCAAGCCCAAGGCCATCAAAGGAAGGGAAATGGCGTCATCACCGGAATACACCTTGAAGGAGGCCGGTTTGGAACGCATGATTTCCATGATTTGGCCCCAGTCTCCGGAGGCTTCTTTGGTTGCAACAATGTTGGGGAAATCCGAGGCAAGCCGTAAAGTGGTTTCGGCGGTCAAGGAACATCCGGTGCGGGCGGGGACATTGTACAGGACGATGGGTTTGTCGGTGGACAAAGCGAGTTCCCGGTAATGAGCATACAGCCCTTCTTGGGTGGGCCTGTTGTAATACGGTGTTACCGAAAGCAAGGCATCCACCCCATTCAAGTCAAAGGCCTTCAATTGATCAAGCAATTCCCTAGTATCGTTACCGCCCATCCCGCACCACAAGGGCAAGCGTCCTGCCAACTGCTCCCGAACCAGGTCGAGCACTTGCATTCGTTCTTCTTTGGACAAGGTGGGCGTCTCACCGGTGGTGCCCAAGGCGACCACGAAATCCACGCCGCCGTTCACGAGGTGATCCACAACGGACGCGATGCCTTCGGGATCAGGATTGCCTTGGATGTCAAAGGGGGTGAC
>VGFN01000100.1 GCA_016868875.1 Bacteroidota bacterium | reverse complement strand
ACAAGGTGGGCGTCTCACCGGTGGTGCCCAAGGCGACCACGAAATCCACGCCGCCGTTCACGAGGTGATCCACAACGGACGCGATGCCTTCGGGATCAGGATTGCCTTGGATGTCAAAGGGGGTGACGACCGCAATACCGGTACCGCGTGGAAGGCTTGGGTTCATAGGCGTTATGGATGGTGCTGAAGTTTCTCGCGATGAATTTGATGCAAACCCAAATGCTCCAAATGCTGAAGCAGGGAGCGAAGGCTTGGTTTGGCGCCTGCGAGTTTAAGCCCCAGTTCTAAATTATAGGGCGGGGAAGGTTGGTTGCGGTTGACACCGATTTTGATTTGGGCATTGGTGACCATGACCAGGTATTCCAAAGGCGGATTCTCCACGGGGCACAAATTGATGCATAAATCAAAGGGCCTGGATTTGGCCAACGAGACAATGCGATCCGGCGGCAAAAGGGTGTTGGTGAGTTCTTGGCTATGGAAACTGTTCAGATCGGCTTGAGCATGACGCACCAAGCCCAAGGTTTGGCAAAAGAAATCCGGGCGACGGTATTGGGCAACCAGTTTGGCAAGATCCATCTGCCAGGCATCGTTCCCATCGTACAAGACTAACCAGCCCCCTCGGTTCAGTTGGTTCTTCCCATGGACGGTTGCAGGCGTCGCCGCAGAAAATTCCGTGGACAAATTCTTGATCAGGCGCTCAAACATCCATTTCCGAAGGAACATGGGGGGTTTGAAAGGGAGTTTATCAAAATCAGTGGCCATGATACCCTGCAAGATACGAAGGGCATTCAACCTGCTAAGGCTCTCTTGTGCTGTTCCCCTGCAGGATTTTTAAAATTTCTTCTTCGCTGAGGAGGCGGATGCCCAATTCCTCTGCTTTGCGAAGCTTGGAGGGTCCAGCCTCTGCCCCTGCAACCAGGAAGTCCAATTTGCTGCTGATCGAACTGAGGTTCGTTCCGCCCGCATCTTCGATGCGTTGCTTCAAGGTTTCTCGATCAACATGCTCAAAGCGTCCGGTGACCAGCAGTTTCTTGTTTTCGAGGGGACGGGGTTCCATGACCGAATGGATGCCCTGCTCGAAGGCCGAGGAGGCTGGGGAAGTTCTGGACCTATAGGTCATGGACAAGCCCTGGGATGCCAATCGAGCCCATAAGGATTGATTCAGAGGGTCCGCAAACCAAGCAAGAATTTGGTCAGCGGATTTCTCGCCAATTTCATGGATCCTCATCAATTCCTCACGAGTAGCTGTCGAAAGATTGGCCATGTTTTGAAATTTCCTGGCCAGGGTCAGCGACGCGACTTCGCCAATTCCACGTAGGCCCAAAGCAAAGAGCACCTTTTCGAAAGGAGTTTTTTTGGAATCCTCAATAGATTGAAGCAAACGAGTTCGGCTACGTTCTCCCATACGTTCCATGGGGGATAATTGCTCCTGGGTCAGGGCATACAAATCCGCCGCGTCATGTATGATATGCTGTTGTAACAAAGCACTTAAGGTTTCCGGGCCAAGATGTTCAATATTCATGGCCTTGCGCGATACAAAATGCTCCAGCCTGCCCAAAATTTGCGGCGGACAATCCCGATGATTTTCGCAATAATGCAGGGCGTCATGTCCGACCAAGGTTGTCCCGCATTCGGGACAGTTGTCCGGAAATCCTACCCGTACAGCCCCTGCAGGCCTTAATTCCGGAACCACATCGGTTATTTTGGGGATGATGTCTCCTCCTTTCTCCAGGTGAACGGTGTCACCGATATGCAGCTCAAGTCGACGTATCTCGGCATCGTTGTAGAGCGAAGCCCTTTGCACCGTGGTTCCCGCCACCTCAACGGGCTGAAGGTGGGCGACCGGGGTGATGACACCGGTTCTCCCGACCTGAAATTGAACATGGTGGAGGATGGTTTGAACCGATTGTGCAGGGTACTTGTAGGCGATGGCCCAGCGTGGTGATTTGGCCGTGTAGCCTAATTCTTCGCGTTGTCCGAACTGGTCCACCTTGACCACCACCCCGTCGATATCAAAGGGCAATGCAGCTCGGCCGTTATGCCAACGATGAATGAAATCCAGAATCTCCTCAAACGAAGAGGGCCCTATGCGATGGTCGGAAACCGGAAAGCCCCATGCGGCCAGCAAGTCCATCCTAAGGTGATGATGGGCCTTGCCTTGCAAAAACTCAAAGTCCCCATCCAATTGATAACATAAGGCGGATAATTTTCGACGCCGCACTTGGTTGCTGTCAAGGAGTTTGAGGGTTCCGGATGCGAAATTGCGGGGATTGGCATAGGTCTCTTCGCCTAATTCGCGTTTGCTGCGATTGATTTGCTCGAAGGCTGAACGGTCCATGTAGATTTCACCCCGGATTTCCATGGCCTCTGCAGGGGCTGTTGGATTCAGACGGAGAGGAATGGATTCTATGGTCCGAACATTGGTCGTCACGTCATCGCCTCGCAGCCCATCCCCTCGGGTGACGGCGTATTCGAGCTTGCGGTTTCGGTAATGCAAGGAAATGGCGACTCCATCGATCTTTAATTCAGCGCAATATTGCGGGTTGAAGCCCAAGGACTTGCAGCAGCGATCATGAAAGCTCTGCAAGTCTTCCTCGCTGTAGGTATTGCCCAAGGATAACATGGGTCGAAGGTGTTCTCGGGTTTCAAATCCGGTCATGACGCCACCGCCTACACGTTGGGTAGGGGAGTCGTCCTCCATCCACTGGGGGTACTTGCTTTCCAGCTGTTCCAGTTCTTGGAGCAGATGATCAAAGTCTTGATCCGAAATTATCGACTGGTCCTGGAGGTAATAGGCGTGGTTGTATTGGCGCAAAAGGGCAGCCAATTCCCGCATTCTGAGCCAATCCGGATGCCTCTCAGGATCCATGCCTACTCGCTGTCGGTCCCGTAGACGCCCATGCTGCTGAAACGCTCCACGCGGGCCGCAATTCGGGTTTGGCTGTCCATGCTTTGCAGTTCCTTGAGGTTTTTGAGCAGGTATTTCTTCAGGGTTGCAGCCATTCCTTCCCGGTCCCTGTGGGCACCACCCAAAGGTTCGGGGACAATTTCGTCCACCAAGCCGTTGGCAAGCATGGCCTCAGCGGTTAGTTTCAAGGCTTCAGCTGCTTTTTCTTTGTGGTCCCAGCTTCGCCACAGAATGCTGCTGCAGGATTCAGGGGAAATTACGGAGTACCATGTGTTCTCCAGCATCAATACCCGGTCCCCAACGCCGATTCCAATCGCGCCGCCTGAGGCTCCTTCGCCCACAATGACGACGATGACAGGGACTTTGAGCTTGAACATCTCCCGGATATTGCGGGCGATGGCCTCTGCCTGACCCCGCTCTTCTGCTTCAATGCCGGGGAATGCCCCGGGAGTGTCGATCAAGGTTACAACAGGCTTGTTAAATTTCTCCGCCATCTTCATGAGGCGGAGTGCTTTACGGTATCCTTCAGGATTGGCCATCCCGAAATTTCGGTATTGACGCATCTTGGTGTTGATGCCTTTTTGGTGACCGATGAACATGATGGTCTCTCCATCCATTTTGGCAAAGCCGCCTACAATGGCCTTGTCATCCCCATATGCACGATCTCCGTGGAGCTCCACGAAATCGGTGCACATATGCTCTACATAGAAAAGGGTGTACGGTCGATCCAGGTGCCGGGACATTTGCACCTTTTGCCAACCGGTCATATTGCTGTACAATTGACGTTTGGCCTTGATGATTTGGGCTTCCAAAGCTCTAATCGGTCCACTGACATCGCTCTTGCCTTTGTCTTGGATTTGCGTGAGCTTCAGGAGTTCTTCTTCAAGGTCCTGTATGGGTTTTTCGAAGTCAAGCCAAGTAGGGGCTGGTTTGGATTGGGGTGTAGGATTGGACATGGTTTAATCAATCATTGAACAAGAAAGCGAATTCTATTTCGGCCTCGTGCGCTACGGTATTCCAGGAGGTACAATCCAGGCTCGAGCAGTCCGCGCAGGTTTAGTTCTTCCCTTCCTAAGTTGGCGTTTTCGATGAGGCCTTGATGCATAATTTGTCCGTTCGTATGAAGGATCCGGTAGGATGCAGGAGACTCATCGGAGGGGAATTCCAAGGTAAAGT
>VGFN01000099.1 GCA_016868875.1 Bacteroidota bacterium | reverse complement strand
GATTCTGGGGCGCTTTGTCCGTCAATCGGATGAGTTTCTGGGAACCATCTTGATTGGGAACAACCTGGCCTTGGTTTTGTACGGGATGTTTCTCACCCCGCTTATGGAGCCTGTGCTGGTCGCATGGCTGCCCATGTTGGCTGAAATGGATTTGGCCATGCTGGGAATTCAAACCTTGTTGAGCTCAATGGTGGTTCTGTTGTTGGGAGAGTATTTCCCCAAAACTTATTTCAGGGCCCATGCTGACACCCTTTCTTTGCTTTTGGCACGGCCAATGCTCATCGTGTATTATTTGTTGTATCCATTTGTTTACCTTGTGAGTCGGAGCAGTCGTTGGCTCTTGGATCGATGGATTGGGGTAACAGGCAACAAGGTGCATCGAGTCTTTGACAAGGCCGAACTTAGCCATTGGATCAACGATCAAGTGGACACGCGTGAAGAGGCGGAAGAGCAAGAAGTGGATTTGGGATATTTTCACAAAGCATTGTATTTCAGCTATGTAAAGGTCAGAGCGTGCATGATTCCCCGAACGGAATTGGTGGGTATTGCGGTGAACAGTGCTCGCGGTGAAGTGCTGGAGAAGTTCAACGAAAGCGGTTTATCCAAATTGCTCATCTATCAAGATAGCATGGACCATGTGACTGGCTATCTGCACTTTCATTCGGTCTTGGCCTTGGACGAAAACAAAGCATTTAATCTGCAGGAATTGCAATTACCATTGGCAATTGTTCCGGAATCCATGTCGGCATCCCGCCTCCTCAAGCAGCTAACCACGGGTCGTCGATCCATGGCGCTGGTGGTGGATGAATTGGGAGGAACATCGGGCATGGTTACGGTTGAGGATTTGTTGGAGGAAATTTTTGGGGAAATTCAAGACGAGCATGATGAACCGGAGAGGACTGAGCAGGTGCTGGCCCCCGGGCATTATCGGTTCTCAGGAAGGCTGGAAGTGGATTACCTCAACGAGCAATACGGATTGGGTATCCCAACGGGGCCCTACGAAACCCTGGGCGGATGGGTCCTCGAATGTTTGGGAAGCCTTCCCGAGGAGGGTCATGTATGGACCGAGGGTCCCTGGGAAGTACATGCCGATGCGGTGAGCTTGACGCGCATTGACTTGCTAAGCCTTAGGCGCTTGGATCTTGAATCCCCGGATTGATCTGGAATGAGGCATATTGAGCCTTTTTCCTTATTTTTGCGTCCCTTCTCTACAAGCCTTGTCTTTCCAAATTCTTTATTTTTCAGCCTTTTACCTAATCAATTCCTCGGATTAACCTTAGATTATGTCGATTATTACCACGATACGTAGCAAAGCAGGGCTTTTAGTGGCCCTGATTGGTCTCGCCCTGGTTTCCTTTCTTGCCATGGATGTGTTCAGCGGGAATGGAATTTTTTCGCAGCGAAATCCTACGGATGTGGGTGAAATCGAGGGGGACAAGGTCAGTTTGGCCCGTTTCGACGCCAAACTCCAGGAAATCATCGAAAATTACAAGGCCAATACCAAAACCGAACAAATCGATGAGGCGACCATGGCCTCGCTAAGGGATCAGGTTTGGAGCGAATTTATTAGAGAGGGGATTATGGATGCCACCTACAAGGACTTAGGCTTGGAAGTCGGTCCAGAAGAATTATACGATATGGTTCAAGGCAAAAACCTTCATCCTGAGATTCAGAAGGCCTTTGCAGACCCGGCCACCGGTCAATTTGATCGCAACAAGGTGGTGGATTTTCTGAAGAATTTACCCAAACAGCCTGCCGATATGCAGAAGCGTTGGAAGGCTTTTGAGGATTACATCCTCAAGGACAGGGCCACCCGGAAATACGCCAACTTGGTTGGGAAGGGCATGTACGTCCCTGATTTTTTTGCCGATGAATACCTGAAAGGAACTAACATCGCCGCCACGGGCCGATTTGCATTTTTGGATTATGCCTCCATTGTCGATTCCACCATCAAAATTTCCGATGCCGAATACCAGGAAGCCTATGAACGCTTCAAGGCGGCCTACAAGCTCAAAGAGGATATCCGTGCGATTGATTTTGTGAGTTTTGATGTCAACCCAAGGCCAGAGGACTCTGCCAAAGCTCGTCAAACTTTGACAGAACTCCGTGAAGCCTTTGCGGCCGGAAACGATGACAGTGCCTTTGTAGCCTTGCGCTCCGATTTGCCTTACGATGATCGCTTCACCCCTGTTTCTACCTTGACCCAACCTGCTTTGGTGGCCTTGGCAGCTGCACCGGTTGGAACCCTCACCGACATTTACCTCGAAAATGCAGCCTTTGTTCTGACCAAACTTTCCGGCAAAACCAGCAGGCCCGATTCTGTGAAGGCCAGGCATATTTTGCTCAAAGTGGAGAACCAACCTGACACCGTGGTCAAAGCCAAGGCCGACAGCTTGGCAGACGCCATTCGCAAAGGCTCTGATTTTGCTTCCCTTGCGGTGAGTTTATCAGCCGATCCGGGCTCAGGTTCCAAGGGGGGTGATTTGGGTTATTTCGCAGAAGGCATGATGGTCAAGCCCTTCAACGACGCCTGTTTTGGGGGCCGAACCGGAGACCTCAAGGTGGTTCGTTCAGACTTTGGTTATCACATTATTCAAATTAATGATCAGAAGGGCCAGAAGCCGGTGGTCAAATTGGCATCGGTTGCCGCACGCATTACTGCGACCACCGAAACCTTTAGAGCGCGTTATGCAGAGGCTACCCAATTTGCCTCTACCCTCAAGAATGCGGAAGATTTCCAAAAAGCGGTTGACAAAAAGGGTCTCCCCAAGAGGACAGCGGACAATGTCCGTATAGGTGACCGTACGTTGCCCGGTGTGAACAACGCTCGCGAAATTGTCCGCTGGGCGTACAAAGCATCGGTCGGTGAATTAAGCCCATTGTTCGAAGCGGATGACCGCTTTGTGGTGGCGGTTCTCACCAAATCCTTCGAAAAGGGCTACAAGCCCATGGAAGAAGTCAAAACGGAATTGGAAGCCCGAATCCGCCGCGAGAAGAAAGGCGAATTGCTCGCCGCCAAATGGAAAGGAATTCTGCAACGCCATAAGAATTTGGAGGCTGCTGCCGCCCAAGCTGGCACCATGGTGCAGCCTTTGTTGGGCGCATCGTTCATGGGGTCCTTTATCAACGGTGTTGGCCAAGAACCCAAATTGTCCGGGGCTTTGTTTGCAACCAAGGCGCGCACCTTGTCCAAGCCTGTTCCCGGCGAACGCGGTGTTTATGTCTTTGTGGTGGATAGCCTCAGCACCTTGCCTAAGGATTACGATCTCAAATCGGCCAAGGCCTCCATGGAAGGTCAGTACCGTGGTCGCGCTGGGAATGAACCCTTCGGTGCCAAGCGGGAATTGGCTAAGATCAAAGACGACAGGCACCTTTTCTATTAAGCAACTTTGTGAGCGGTGAGCATCCGTAACAAAGTTCAAGAAAGCGGATTGCTGATTGTGGATCCGGCCACCTGGCTTTTTCCCGAAAAGCAATTGGTGGGCTTGGATTTGGCTCTAATGATGGACGAGTACGCGGTACTCCGCGAGAAATTATTCCGAGAAAGGGTACAGGCCTTAGATCCTGTCGAGTTCAGAGGCAAGGTAGTGGCTTTGTATTGCTCCGTTGATGCGATTTGGCCGCCGTGGGCGGTGATGCTCTTGACCGCAAGGCTTCAAGAAGGGGACCCGAATGCAGGTCCAACCTCGGTTCATTACGGGACGCCCGAAGAGGTTCGATTGCAATTATCCATAGGGAGCATACAGGCCATGGACACGGGGCCTTACTTGGATGGACGGGTCATGATCAAAGCCTGTTCCAAAGCGGATTGGGCACCCGCCATGTACCAGGCCCTCAGCAGTCGTTTGCTGCCCGTGGTTCAGAGCTTATGGTATGGGGAGCCATGTTCTGCAGTTCCTGTTTACAAACGCCAGGGAAGGACGAGTTAAGCGCCTTGAACACGAACTTTATGGCAATGAATATTCGCGACTTAAAATCTTTTTGGGCATTGCTCACCATTGGGGTCGTGGGTGGTCTGGGCATAATTGGTGTCGCCTTGCTTATTGGAGGATCGTTGACGGGCTTCAAGGCTGAGGAAGAAAAGGCTTA
>VGFN01000098.1 GCA_016868875.1 Bacteroidota bacterium | reverse complement strand
GAATCAGCCCGCTTCGAAGGGGAAGGTTGACGTTGCCGAGCTCTATTTTTTTGAAAATTTCATCCTCTTCCCCGGTATGTTCGAGTTTCATCATGTTCTCGAAATTGAATACCGCCTGCGTGTTCTGTGCCGTATTGAAGCGGACCTTTTCGCCGATGGAACCAATCACATTCATTTGAATATTCATGTCAAAGTCGAAATTGGTCATTCGCCTTTGTTGAATATTCATGTTGGGATTATTGATGTAGTTGGAATTCACGGCAAAGCGTAATTCCGCCGAACCTTGGGGACGGATGTCAATGGTGTTTCCCCCGAAGATTCGGTTGAAAATCTTGGGCCCCACATAAATCTTGGGAATTAAGCCGCCTCGTTCAGACGCCACTCCGCCCCCACCGGAGGCACCTTGGTTGCGTGATTTCCAATAGGCCTGTTTATCACGGTTTTCGCGCCAAGCGAGGTATTCGCTGAGGTTCATCATGCGGGGAATTCCCACGTAGGTGTTACCAATGCGCTTGCGCAGAATATAGAGCCCGGACGCAGGGTCGTATTCCACCACTTCTTCCTCTGGATTGCTTAACTCGATGGCCCCCCCGTATGCCGGCGGCTTTTGAGCGTTTTTCAGAGAATCTTCGCTGGACTGTACCAGGGCGGAAGAGTCGCTTGCCACACCGCTGGTATCCAAATCCACGAACCTTTCATTGACGTTCGACGGGGAGGCTACTACGCCTGATGGGGAGGCTTCAACGTTGGATCGAGGGGCTTCCGCATTAGTTTGGTGAGCCGTTCGCAAGAAAAAAGTCCTTGGCGCAGTTTTGGCCAATAGACCGAAAACCCCGCCCCAAAGGAGACAAAATGCGACGCAACGAGCAATTTTGGAAAGGGACCAATGCATGCTAATCCGAGGCTGTCGGGGAAGGTGGAGAGGAGAAATAATTAGAGACTGTGGAGGACCGCCCGGATCAAACTTTCGGTATCATGCGGCGATTGAGGGTCGCTGAGGATATTTCGGAGGCTTTTTTCCATGGCGGGGCGGGAAAAACCCAAAGCAACAAGGGCCAATAACGCTTCTTCTTGCATTTTCGTATGCGATGAAGTCTCGTTGTCGGCATTCGTCGAAGGGCCTAGGGGGCTTGGGGGCCCATGCAGGGCTGTCTCCGGTCGAATCCGATCCCTAAGGTCAAGCACCAATCGCTGAGCGGTTTTGGGGCCAATCCCTTTGATTCGCTGAATTTCATGAACCGCCCCACGACGGATGGAGTCTTCCAAGTCCGAGGGGGAGGCATAACTCAAAATGGTGCGGGCCGATTGTGGCCCTATGCCCTGAACGGATATTAAGTGTTGGAACATTGATTTTTCGAGAGCGTCTGCAAAGCCAAAAAGTAAATGCGCATCTTCCCGAATGCTCATGTGAGTCAGCACCTTGCACGTACCGCTATCGGGTAATTTACCGTAGGTGTTCAGGGAGATGTGCACCTCGTAGCCCACCCCGCCAACTTGCAAGATCAGCAAGGTCGGAGTTTTGAGCGCGATATCGCCTTCAAGGAATGCAATCATGGGACGAGTAATTTGCCCGCAAACATACGATTTTTGGTATAATTTGGGGTCAAATGCGGCATAAAACCCGCTTTAGCCCTTATTTTGACCGCATGAAAAGCAACAGAATTGCAGGAATCGCCGCTCTGCTCTTGGGGGCCCTCCTCTTCTTGTCCTTCCCTGCTTTGGCGAATGCCCCTACGATTGCCCCCGATGTCCGTGCCTGGTCGGTGGTTCCGCCACTTGTGGCTATTGTTATGGCTTTGGTATTGAGGGAGGTGTATTTGTCGTTGTTGCTGGCCGTCCTGAGCGGGGCTTGGATCCTGGCCGCCGAGCATTATGGACTGATTAATGGCCTGATAATAGGATTGTTACGGGTTATTGATACCTATGTCATGAAGGCCCTTTGGGACAAAGATCATTTGTCCGTTATTGTGTTTTCGATGTTGATCGGCGGCATGGTCACGCTCTTGTCTCGGAACGGGGGGATGCAAGGTGTGGTCCACTATTTGACGCGCTGGGCCAAGGACGCAAGGTCCGGGCAATGGGTTACTTGGTTGCTGGGGATCGTTATTTTTTTTGATGATTATGCCAATACCCTCTTGGTGGGCAACACCATGAGGCCGGTGACGGACCGTCTTCGTATTTCCAGGGCCAAATTGGCGTATTTGGTGGATGCTACGGCAGCCCCTGTCGCCTCCGTTGCCTTTATTTCCACCTGGATTGGGGCTGAATTGGGGTATATTCAAGGGGGCTTGGACAAAATTGGTGAACTCAATATGTCTACCTATCAGGTATTTATGTCCTCGGTGCCCTATTCGTTTTATGCTTGGTTGACGATTGTCTTCATGGCTATGGTGATTTACCGTCAAAGGGATTTTGGGCCTATGCTCAGTTCCGAGCGCCGTGCACGTCAGCATGGCGTTGGGAGTAGTTCTGAAGCAGTTTCTCGGGAAGCGAACGCTGAATTTGAAATGAAAGCGGGCATAAGCCCCAAGGCCTACCGGGCCATTGTTCCTGTCCTCACCGTGGTAGTTGGTGTCGTGGCAGGACTGCTGGTGACCGGTTGGGATGCTGCGCTGTGGTCGGATGCTTCCAAAGGACTTACGGTGAAATTGTCCGGGATCGTGGGCGGTGCGGATTCTTTTAAGTCGTTGCTATACGGCTCTTTTGCAGGATGTTGTGTGGCCTTAATACTCTCGGTTAATCCTCGTAACCTCACCTTGAACGAAGCGGTGGACGCCTTGCTTCACGGATTCAAAACGATGTTACCGGCAACGCTTATTCTGGTCCTGGCCTGGTCCTTGGCCTCGTTGACCGAAGAGATGCATACCGCGGATTTTATTAGCCGGGCTTTGGTATCGCTGGAATGGTCGGCCCGATTCTTGCCTGCTTTGGCTTTTGTTATGGCGGGTTTAGTCGCCTTTAGTACGGGGACCAGTTGGGGGACTATGGCGATCTTGTATCCGTTGCTTTTGCCGGCGGGTTGGGAATGGATCGGTCAAGCAGGGGTTTCTCCGGAGACCTCTTTGATGCTTTTCTATCAGCTGGTGAGTGCGGTTTTGGCTGGTTCGGTGCTGGGGGATCATTGTTCACCCATTTCCGACACCACCATCATGAGCTCTTTGGCCTCCTCTTGCAACCATTTGGAGCATGTCCGGACGCAGATGCCCTATGCCTTGTTGGTTGGACTGGTTTCGATCTTTGTGTGCTCTATTCCCTCCGCTTACGGGGTCTCTTTGTGGATCGTTTATCCCATAAGTCTTGCTTTGTTTTGGTGGGTCCTTGGGCGTTGGGGGAAAGGTGCTGAGGCTTAATTTTGGGCCACGCTAAAACGAACAAGAATCTGCGATAAGCGATCTTCGCTTGGAGCATAAGGAATTCCCCGATCTTGTTGAATAACGATAAAAACCTTAACCTTGTCCATCCAAGTTGATCAATTAAGTCGCCTCTATGGCAGTCAAAAAGCGGTGGACGGCTTGAACTTTCAAATTCCAGGAGGTCAGGTTGTGGGTTTGCTCGGCCCCAACGGTGCGGGTAAATCAACCACCATGAAGATGTTGACTTCGTACCTGGCACCCAGTTCCGGGAAGGCCAGGATTTGTGGCCACGATGTGGTGGAAAACGCATTGGAATCCAGGCGTATGTTGGGCTACCTCCCGGAAAGCAATCCCTTGTACACCGACATGTATGTGCGGGAATACCTTCTTTCGGTTGCAGCCTATTACCGCTTGGATCAAGCGCGCAATCGGGTTGAGCGGATGATTGAACAAACTGGCTTGGGCCCCGAAGCCCACAAACGCATAGGCCAACTCTCCAAAGGGTATCGTCAACGCGTGGGCCTTGCACAGGCGTTGGTTCATGATCCTAAGGTGCTCATCTTGGATGAACCCACCTCGGGCTTGGACCCCAACCAACTGGTCGGCATACGGGAATTGATCATGGGTCTGGCATCGGACAAGACGGTGCTCCTCAGCACGCATATTATGCAGGAGGTGGAGGCCATGTGCCAGCGCGTGATGATTATTCATCAAGGTCGTTTGGTGGCCGATGATACCATGGCGG
>VGFN01000097.1 GCA_016868875.1 Bacteroidota bacterium | reverse complement strand
AGCAGCATCAGGATCATCCCGAACCACATCGGGACATGGAAATAGAGGTTTCTCACCGATTCGTTCAAAATCACTTTGCGGGGCACCTCCCCCATCCAACCCATCCAAAAAACATAGACCATGCACAAAAGCGTCATCAGCTTCAAGGCCAAAGGCAGTGGGGATATGCGAGGTGGGGACGAGTTCATTGGAAGTTCAAAGATAATTTCCTGGGCATTAATCCCTCCAAAGAAAGGGAAACAACAAGGTCCCCAAGGCCAAAATCATGACCAAGAGGGCCGACATCGCCAACGCATACGGCCAAACCACCGACCATTCCAAGCCATCCAAGGCCATGCGTGAGAGACGGTGCACAAGCAGTAAACAGGGCACCAAAAGTGGAAATCCCAAAACCGGCATGAGTTGAGCGGGATTGGCGGCACCGCGGGCCATGGCCGAAACCAAGGTCAGCACCGTAGCGAGCAATGGACCGGCCAGAAATTGGGTGAGGAGGAAAATCCCAGTGTTTTGAATGGGATAACCCATCCATACGCCCATGAGAATCGTGGCCAAGGCCATCAGCACCCACAGGGAAAGGGTTCCCGTGAGTACCTTGATTATCCACAACGTGACCCCTGGGGTTGCCACCTTGTAATACATCAGCAGTCCATTGCTCAAACCCAAATACGTTCGGGACAGAACGTACACCGAGGCGAACAGCATCAACAACCAATACATGGCCACCCATGCCAGCGGACCTGCTGGACGAAGCATCAATTGAGCAGCAAAGATGCCGCCGGCCAAGTACAGCAAGGAACCTGCCAACCACTGCCCTTGACGCCATTCCCTTAGCCACTCATGCCGCAAGAGCAGGAGCATGGTTCGAACGGTTTGCATGCCTTTCATGAATTGGTGGCTAATTTAGGTCCGTTTGTTAACGAATTTTAGCCCATGCCCTCTGCCCTCGCTCACGCCCCCAGACCCATTCACAAAGTCCTGATTGCCAACCGCGGCGAAATCGCTTGGCGGATCCTGCGCACTGCCCGAGAAATGGGCATCGAAACGGTCGCTGTATTTTCCGAGGCAGATCGAATGGCCCCCCACGTTCGGCATGCCGATTGGGCCTTTCCGATTGGTCCAGCACCCTCCTCGGCATCCTACCTGCGCGGTGAGTCTTTGATTCGTCTTGCCTTAGAACAAGGATGCCAAGCCATTCATCCGGGGTATGGTTTTCTTTCCGAAAATGCAGCTTTTGCCAAAGCGGTTGAAGAAGCAGGCTTAGTCTTGGTGGGCCCAAGCTCCCGAAGCATGGAGGCCATGGGCAACAAAGTCGCCGCCAAACAAGCCGTTGCCGGTTACGAGATTCCCTTGGTTCCCGGAACCGATCATCCCGTTTCCGACCCCGTACAAGCCGCAGAGATCGCCCAAGCAATCGGATTTCCTTTGCTGATCAAAGCAGCCGCGGGAGGTGGCGGAAAGGGAATGCGCATTGTGAACCGTTTGGAAGAGCTCCACGAATCCCTGCATTTGGCCATATCGGAAGCATCCAACGCCTTTGGTGACGGAGCCGTTTTTTTGGAGAAATACATCGCCAATCCCAGGCATATCGAAATTCAATTAATGGCCGATGACTACGGGCACACGGTTTACTTGTTCGAAAGGGAATGTTCCATTCAACGCAGGCACCAAAAGCTCGTCGAAGAAGCCCCATCCTCCTGTTTGGATACCGACCTCCGCAAAGCCATGGGCGAAGCTGCGGTACGTGTTGCCCAAGCCTGCGGGTACCGCAATGCAGGCACCGTCGAATTTTTGTTGGACCAAGACAACCGCTTTTACTTCTTGGAAATGAACACCCGCCTCCAAGTGGAGCACCCCGTTACCGAATGCATCACGGGCTTGGACCTGGTTCGTTTGCAATTCGAAATGGCGGCCGGGCTTCCCCTTACCCTACATCAAGAAGATTTGCGAATCAACGGCCACAGCATTGAGCTAAGGATTTGTGCAGAGGATCCCCGCAATCAGTTTCTGCCGGACCTGGGCAAACTCATTCGCTTCCAACCCCCTCAAGGTCCCGGGGTTCGTTTGGATTCCGGTTACGAAGAAGGCATGGACATCCCGGTGCATTACGATCCTTTGCTGGCCAAACTCATCGTGCATGCCCCCAATCGATTGGCCGCCATTGCCCGGATGAAAAGGGCCTTAGATGAATTTGAACTTGCGGGACCCGCTACCACCCTGGATTTTGGGCGTTGGGTAATGGAGCAATCCGCCTTTGTGGAAGGCCGTTTCGATACCGGCTTTATTGCCCAATATTTTCGTGGTGCTGAATCGTTGGATACCCCATTGCCGCCATGGGAGTCAACTGCATCAGAGAGTCCACTCTCCCTTTCGGAAGAAATCGCAATCGCCACGGCAGTGTTACAACATCAGTCCTTTTCCCAAGGCCACCCAAGCACCCCCGTCCAAAGCCAATCAAACCCTGCCCCTGGCGCCTCCGATGCTTGGCAGAGGCTTTGGAATCCATAATTCGCCATTCGGAATTCATGGAAAGATCGTATTTTTGCATTTCGGGGCTGAACGGAATCGACAGCTTGTTTAGATGACCCGGTAAGCATGCCGAGCCTGGAACCGTTGCTCGTTAATCCGATGGTTCAAGCCTTAAACGGCAACTACGACTACGCACTCGCTGCTTAATTCTAGGAATTAGCAAGAGTTGTCTCCGGATAGGTGAGCTCAATGGCCTGTCCAATCGAGGCATCGACCACATTGAACTGGTTCTAAGGCAGGCTTGACCAAGGAACGAGAACTCTAAAGCCTAAGCGTGATCTTCGGCCCGCCGCCCGCCTGGATCCCGTCGAAAATCAAGGGATGGATAAGCATGTAGAAAGTCGGGGATCGGCTTGACTGGACCAGGGTTCAACTCCCTGCAGCTCCACATCGTGACGGGGGGTCAGTGCTAGGCACTGCCCCCACCCTATGAAGATCGACGGACCTGGTAGGCCACCTCGTTCCGCCTCCCTATCAGCGTCCATGGCGCGTTGTATCCCATGTACAAAAGGGGACCTTCCACCCGCCAACCTTCTTGCTCCAGGATTTCCCTTAGGCGACGTCCATACCGCTTCAGATCTTTGTCACTGGCATAACCCCCAAACCTTAGGACCCCCAGGGTACGAGGTGGAAGAGTTTGTAAGGTTATCGCACGGTCCCTAGTAGCGGGCAAATCGGACTCGCTACGATCAAAGGGCATATAGAAATACAAGGTAGGCTGCTCGCCCATGTCCATAACTACAGGCGCTGTCATAGCCATGGATTCGGAACGCTCATTCCCCCCAAAGAGGTAACGGGCAACTTTACGGAAACCCTCGTTGGCGGGATCCCCCAGGGAATTACGTCTCAGACCCGTTTTGGCCACCACCAAAGACGGGTATTCTCTAACTTCCACACCCCCACCCAATTTGGCCAAGCTCTTGAATGTCGGCTCAGGAACCTTCTCGGAAGCCAAGAGACGCCTCCCGGCCAAGAAAGCCAAGACCAAAAGCAAGCCTATGAACAGCATTTTCATTGATTTCATTATTCTAAAACGCTAAAGAACGAATAATGTTCCAGCTCCTCCCCCAAATTCACGAGAACCCTTTGGAAGGTCGGGTCAGGCTGTATTTTCGGCCTTGAAGCCATGAATACCCGCTTTTCTCCGAATTCCAAAATATCAAGATGGCTAGGGTGGCTAGGAACACCCGTGTATTTGCTGGCCTTTGGGGTAATTGTTCTCGTTTCTGATCCATGCCTACGCTTGGTTCATTTGGTTTTTGGATACGAAGCCCATCAGCAAGGGATTCGCCTGATGAATAGACTTTTGTACGGTGCATTGTGGCTGAATGCCTGCCGGATCTCATGGAACAGGCACCCTAATGCCTTGTCAATACCGGCATCGACCTCGGGTACTGCTCAGCGTCCCGGACCCCGCATCTTTGTCGCCAACCATCAAAGCCTCAATGATATTCCTCCTTTGATTTGGAAGCTTCGCACTTTCCGCTTGGTTTTGGTTTCCAAAGCCGAATTGTCCAAAGGGATCCCCTCCATTTCGTACAATTTCAAAACCGGTGGTGTAATTGCCATCCAAC
>VGFN01000096.1 GCA_016868875.1 Bacteroidota bacterium | reverse complement strand
CGCCCACCCGGTGAGCCGCCTCCACCACGGAAGGGATATCAAAGAATGAACCCGTGTAGTAATGCACGGCGCCCAGCATCACCACCGATAGCCGTTCCCCCAAGAGGGCTATTTGCTTCAGAACAGGAGCGGTAGGATCCTCATCCCGGTCATCCGGCAGGGCAACTTCCACCAAACATCGTTTGGGATCCAAGCCATGATGCCGGATTTGGCTATCCATGGCGTATTGGTCCGAAGGGAAGGCGCCTGCTTCCATCAAAATAATGTTACGGCCATGATCATTGGACCGATTATCCGGCTGATAGAAGCCCGCCATCAAGAGGTGCAGGTTCACGGTCAAGGTATTCCCCGCCACGACTTCGCACTCTTCGGCGCCGACCAAGCGTGCGAGTGGCCCCGAAAACCGTTGATGGTAATCCATCCAAGGATGCACCCCCTCAAAATGACCTTCCACCGCACGCTGCGCCCATGAATCCGTTTCCACCTTCAAGGCCGCCGGCACCCCCAAGGGCATCAGACCCAAAGAATTCCCACAGAGGTACACGCACGGTTCTCCGTTCTCCCTGTTCGGTTTGGCAAATTCCCTCCCGAAGCGACCAAGGGGGTCGTTCAGGTCGAGTTGGGCGATTTGTTGGGGATCAAGAATATGCATGGCCGTCGATTCAGAATGCTCAAATTTAAGAACATCTAAAAGCCCATATCCATACCGCCGCCACCGCCACCGCTGCGTCGAATTCGTTGGAAAAGAGAGGCCTCGGCATTCCCAAAGCGGTAAGAGACCGTGAGACGGAGGAAACGAACCTCCCGACGGCGAATGAACTCCTGGAACAGGGTTTCGCTTTGGATCGTGTTACCGAAACGTCGGGTATTGAAGACATCCGAAAGCAGCAGGACAGCGGTCCATGATTTGTTCCATGTCAGGCTGCTGGACAAGTCCATACCGTAGGCGGGATAGGTGATCCCTTGGGGTAGTATTCGGGGGGCTTCGTATTCCCCGTTCCATTGAAGGGACCAACGGTTATCGGGCCTGAAGGTAATCTGACTTTTGGCGGTCCATGACCAACCGTCCCTGCTCACGTTGTTCAAGGCAGGACCCGCATTCACTTGGGTGTAGAATGCATTCAAGTTCCCGGTGATGGTCCATTGCTTGGATGGGTTCCAGCGAAGGCTGTGTTCCAGGCCGGCGGCACTTTGATCTTGACCGTTGATATAGCTGTTCACCAGGATATTGCTGTCTTTGGGCAAGCGATAAACGTATTCGGTAATGACTTGGGTGGTGTAGCGACCAAACAGGCTGTTGGTCACGCTCAGCTTCCCCTTGCTGAACTGATGATTCAATTCGGCTAGATGATAAAATTCCGGTGCCAAGGCAGGATTGCCAATCCTGAATCCTTGGGCATCGGCAAAAAGAATAAAAGGCAAAACCTGAAAGAAACCCGGCCTTCCGATTTTGCGGGATGCATTGATTTGCAGCTCATGCGGTCCAAATTTTCGGCTTAGGTACACCCCTGGGAAAATCGCCTTCCCCCAATTCGCTTGGCCGTTGGGATAACGGTAACTGAAGCTGGAATCCCCCAAAGCCGGAAGCCTTACATCAAATTGTGTTTGCTCCAAGCGCAAGCCGGCCTGAATCCCCCATGGTCCCAGCATGAATTGCCTGTTAAGGTACGCCGCATTCACCAAATCATGGATTTCGAATTGGTTGCTGAGCTGTGGATTGATTTCCTGATTCCCACCATCCAAACCAACTTTGACCGTTAGATCGGATGAATTGATGCGCAAATTGCTACGCAGGCCCCATTCCCATTTGCCGTTGGCCAGGGGATAGATGTGGTCGTATTGGGCCGTGATGACCCGGTTCTGCCCGGACCCGTTGTTGTTTTGTTGGCGTTGCAAGGAATCGAAAACAATTCCGGCCCGAATACTATCGGCCATGTTAAGGAATTGGGCATCCGTCCCGTTGCGGGAGGCGTTAAGGTTCAGATCCACGGTCCATTCCTCTCCCGCCCTGGGGGTCGTTTTCCGTAACATCCATTGCAAGGATCCGTATTTCCAAAAATTCGTTTGGCCATTAACCTGCTGCCCAACGAGGAAGGTATCGGAGATAAGGCTAGGTGTTTTCTGGGTCCAGGTGTAGGGTTGTACATCGTTGTTACGGAAACGCCCATCTCCAATGCTGATGGCGGTGGTCAAGGTGGTTCGCTGATTGAGCGTATAATCCCAGCCGATACGGCCCATTTGAAAGCGTCTTCCCAATTGACTTTCGGAGGTTTGGGCAAAGGTCTGCACCGGGGTTCCGTTGCTCAGATTTTGACGCAATGTTTTGTTCTGTAAGGGATTGTAAAAATCACTCCAATTGTAGGAGGCTGACCAAGCGGAGGCTCCTTCTTTGAGGTTCAAATTCATCCCGGTATTGTAACGACGCCCCGTGCCGGCACCTGCGTTCAGCGATCCTAGGTAACCCGGGGTTGTGGACTTCTTCATGATCACATTCAATAAACCGCCGGTGGTTCCTGCATCAAATTTGACGGAGGGGTTGGTGATTACTTCGATACGATCGATTTGTTCCGCTGGAATTTGTTCCAAGGTCAAAACCGAAGGCCGCCCATCTACAAAGATTTGAGGGACGGCGTTGCGAAGCCGCACGGTGCCGTCTGCGTCCGCTGTAACACCGGGTAAGTTTCGCATGACTTCCAGGGCGGATGCGCCTTTGGCGGTCAAGTCCTTGTCCACGGTGTAGATTTTGCGATCGATGGCTAGGACGGTGCTTTGCCTGGTTTCCGTGACTTCCACCGCTTGGAGTTGGGTGGCGTCTTCCTCCAACGTCAAATTCCCCACCTCCAGATTGGTCCCACCCCCAGGGACCTTGATCGGCAGGTCCACAGGCCTGCAGCCTAGAAAGCGTACCTGCAGCAGGTAATTGCCGGGGTTGACTTTCTCCAAACTAAAATAGCCCCCGCCGTTGCTCAAGGAGCCGGAAACCACGCTGGAATCGGTGGTCTTGAGCAAGGCCACGGAGGCAAAGTCCAAGCCTTTGCTTTGGCCCTTGGCCATCACCCTTCCTTGAACTACCGTACCACCGATTTGCGGCCTACCGCCTGGCCAAGGTGGCGTACCCTGCGATTGGGCCATCGAATCGAAGGAGCCCAACAGCGCAATGAACACAAGGCAACGGAAGAAGGGTGAGGACATGGTTTAGGTTTGGGGCTGCAAAGTAATACTCAATTTGGGACTGCTTTGTTTTGGGGGAGCCTCGTTCTCGCCTACCTTTGCGGCCAAAATAATCCTTATGAGTTCCACCGGCAAAATCGCCCAAATTATCGGCCCGGTAATCGATGTGGCCTTCGATAGCGGCAGTCAACTCCCCGAATTGTTCAACGCATTATACGTAGATCGCCCTGGCGGTCAGCGTGTTGTCCTCGAATGCCAACAGCATCTGGGCGAAGACTCGATTCGCACCGTTGCTATGGACGGAACCGAAGGATTGTTAAGAGGCATGGCGGTTGTGGACACCGGCAAGCCCATTCAGATGCCTGTCGGCAATCAAATTAAAGGTCGCCTCTTCAACGTGGTTGGGGATGCCATTGACGGCCTCAAGGCGATTGATGCCAGCAAGGGCGGTTTGCCTATTCACCGAAAAGCTCCTGCATTCGAGGATTTAAGCACCTCGACCGAGGTTCTTTTTACCGGAATTAAGGTAATTGACCTGATTGAGCCTTACGTGAAAGGGGGCAAAATTGGTCTATTTGGGGGTGCCGGGGTAGGGAAGACCGTCCTCATCATGGAATTAATCAACAACATCGCCAAGGGTTACGATGGGATGTCGGTCTTCGCGGGCGTTGGGGAGCGTACCCGTGAGGGCAACGATTTGATGCGTGAAATGATCGAGTCCGGCGTACTTCGGTACGGCGATGCCTTCCGCCATGAAATGGAAGAAGGGAAATGGGCCTTGGACAAGGTGGATTATAACCAATTGGAAGAATCCCGTATCTCCTTGGTCTTTGGCCAAATGAATGAACCACCGGGAGCACGTGCTCGTGTTGCTCTCTCCGGCTTGACCTTGGCCGAACATCTGCGCGATGGCGATGAGAAAGATGCCAGCGGTCGCGATAT